>CAZOSE010000256.1:0-2502 GCA_964582385.1 uncultured Lachnospiraceae bacterium | reverse complement strand
GGGGAGTCCAACAAAATGTTTTCTGGATGATATAATATACGTATATGGGGTTATAGCATACTATACCTTGTAATCTAATTAATTTATTAGACTACTTATATTATGGCACCCTTTTTTACTTTTATACAAGAAAATGTTAAAAACTTTAATTAGTTTAAACATTATTTAATCATTCTTATTTTGTGTATTGGTAATCCAAAGAAAACATGTTAATATTAAGAATATATTAATAAATATAAAAAATAAAATACTTAAGAAGATAAAGGAAGGTAATATATTATGAGTTTATTACAAGAGTGGAGAGAATACGCCTATTCATTTGCAGAAAACCAAAGAGATGGAAGAAAGTTTTGGGAAGATTACTTTGCAGTAGAAACAGGAATATATGAAGAAATTCTATCTAATCCAAACACTGTTTATGCAGCTAGTGTAAAAGAGTTAGCAGAACAGTTTGAAGTTGAATTAGCTTATATGGTTGGATTCCTAGATGGAATTAATGATAGTTTGATTACACCTAATCCAATAGAGGACTTAGAAGAAGACACACCTGTAAGTCTTGCCTATGACAAAGAAAAGCTATACTACAACATGGTAGGTAACAAGGCCGACTGGTTATATGAATTACCACAATGGGATGATTTACTCTCAGAAGAAAAAAGAGATGAAATATATAAGGAACGTAAACTTGCAAATACAGTAGTTAAAGATAAAAAGATAGGAAGAAATGAACCATGTCCATGTGGAAGTGGTAGAAAATATAAGCACTGCTGCGGCAAATAATTATTATAAAAAAACAGAATATCCATTACTTCAGACAAGACACACCAAGACTATATTATTATTCATAAACTATGTAAGCATATAATAGCCAATTGTAGGAATAATAAAGATAACTATAATTTGATTCGGTAAAAGTACATTTAGACTATTTTTAGGGAGACAATTATGCGTAAGAGAGATATGTATGTTAATTATAGCAGAAGTAGTAGAAGGCGCAGAAGCAGAAGAAGTCCTAGGAATTTCAAAAACCTATTGCCCTTTTTATTAATAATAGTCCTTGCTCTACTATTAGGATTTGGAGCATATTCACTTGCAAAAGAAGGCAAGATTACCTTTGATATATTTTCTAAAAAAAAAGCTAAGGGCAGTGATATAACTGATGACAATTCTAATAAAGACTCCTTAGATACAACTAATGAAGAGTTAACCGATGAAACAACTGATAATACTGGAGAGAATAAGTCCTTAGAGAATCAATCAGATCCAGAAGATTTTGAAGGCCAAGAAAGTACTGATGACCCTGGCTCTCAGTCAAGTGAAGTATCCAGTTCACAAGGGGATAGGGAAGAACCTATTAGGACAGTTAGGGAAACTGTAGAAGCCAAGGGTATATATGTTACAGGACCGGTTGCAGGCTCAGAAGAAAGAATGAATGAGTTAATAAGTTTAGTTAATGATACAGAATTAAACACAATGGTTATTGATATAAAAAACGACAGCGGTGAAATAACCTATAAGATGGAACATGATTTAGTTGAAGAAATAGGAGCTGGTATTAATTATATTCGAGACATAAAACAGCTCATAAAAGAATTAAAAGAGCAAGATATTTATCTGATAGCAAGAATTGTAGCTTTTAAGGATCCTATGTTAGCAGAGAAAAAACTAGAATTTAGTTTGAAAAATGCTGATGGTTCACTATTTCGTGATAAGGCAGGACTTGGATGGATAAACCCTTACAACAAAGGTGTATGGGAATATCTTATTGGGGTCTCACAAGAAGCTATAGACCTTGGATTTGATGAGATTCAATTTGACTATATTCGTTTCTCAACAGACTCAAGAATGGAAAGTGTTGATTTTGGTCCAGAAGCTGAAGGTAAAAGTAAGTCAGATATAATAACAGAATTTACACAGTATGCCTATGAGAAACTTAGTCCACATGCCTATGTATCTGCAGATGTTTACGGTGCAATAATAGACTCTGTAGTTGATCAAGAAATAGTTGGACAAAACTATTTAGAAATGGCCAAGCATTTAGACTACATTTGTCCAATGATTTATCCCTCTCACTATGCAGATGGTTCATATGGAATCGACCATCCAGATTTAGAGCCTTACAATCTAATATTAGCCTCTCTAGAGAAGTCTAAGGAGGTATTAAGTCAAGTGCCTGATGGTAGCCATGTAGCAAAAGTCCGGTCATGGCTTCAAGATTTTACTGCTTCTTGGGTTGCAAACTATCAAAATTATGGACCTAAGCAGATTCGTGACCAGGTAGAAGGTGTATATGACTCTGGATACCAGGAATGGATTTTGTGGAATGGTAGCAATAGATATACTAAAGATGGCTTACTAACCGAATAAGATACAAAACAAGTAAAAACTGACATTGACAAGGAAATTAAAGCCACGTATAAGACACCTCTTACGTGGCATTAATTTTACACTTATAAAATATGGACCTAATGTATATATTATTAATACATGCAAGATTTGGGC
>CAZOSE010000255.1:0-2504 GCA_964582385.1 uncultured Lachnospiraceae bacterium | reverse complement strand
GTTCTCATTAGAAGCACATATTAGCTTATCAATTGGTAGGCCCATAGCCTTAGCATAATATGCAGCTAATATATTACCAAAGTTACCTGTTGGAACTACTACATTGATTTTCTCGTCCTTCTTAATCTCACCATTCTTATATAACTGTCCATATGAATATACATAGTAAACTATCTGTGGTACTAGTCTTCCTATATTAATAGAGTTTGCTGATGAGAAGATATACCCCTTATCTTTTAATCTCTCTTCCAATTCTCTATTATTAAATATATTCTTTACTCCAGTTTGTGCTTGGTCAAAGTTACCTGTGATTCCTACTACATAGGTGTTGTCTCCCTTTTGAGTAAGCATTTGCTTTTCTTGAATATGGCTTACCCCGTTTTTAGGATAAAAAACAATAATCTTAGTTCCTTCTACATCTGCAAAACCTTCTAGAGCAGCCTTACCTGTATCTCCTGAAGTTGCTGTAAGAATAACTATCTCTTCTTCTATATTATTCTTCTTAGCTGATGTAATAAGAAGGTGGGGTAGGATAGAAAGTGCCATATCCTTAAAGGCTAGGGTTGGTCCGTGGAATAGTTCTAAAAAGTAACTATTTCCTTGCTTTTTAAGTGGCGCAATTTCTTTTGTATCGAACTTATCATCGTAAGCACTATTAATACAGGTTCTTAGTTCTTCTTCTGTAAAGTCAGTAAGAAGTAGTTTCATTACTTGGTAGGCACACTCTCTGTAATCCATACCTGATAGTTCTTCTATAGACCTATCTAGCTTAGGAAGTGATGTTGGGACAAATAGACCACCGTCACTTGATAGACCTTGTAGGATGGCTTTTGATGCTGGTATTGGTTCGGTGTTACTTCGAGTACTTTGGTATAGTATATTCATAATATTCATTCCCTCTTTTTATATTTTAATGTTATAATTTATTATTAATTATTTTTTATTATTAGTTATGTTTTATTCTTACTTTTGTTATTAGATACTATATCATGATGGTTTGGGTTTCTTCAAGTAGGAAGTTAATAATTACTTGTAAAATTAAAGTCCTTCACCTGGACCTTGTATAATAAAATAAATTAAAAAAGATAGGACCTGCCTATCCAAAGGCTTGGATCCTATCTTTTTCAATATATTTTATCTAAAAAACTCATGTCCACCATGTTTAAACAAATAGGTAAGGTTATTATCAAACCACTTCATGTTTTTACTTGAAGCCTTTCGTCTTGCTGCGAAGTATAGGGCACCTTGGGAATTGTCTTCTCCGTCTAGGGCTCTACTTACTGCTTCTTTTGTTGTGTCGGTTATTTTAACTGAGTAATATCTACCATCTCTTATAGGAGAGAATTGTCCTTTTTGGAACACTACTCCTTCAATGGAATTCGGGAAAATTTTATTATTTACTCTATTAAGTATTACATTGGCGACTACGAGCTTACCTTTTAAGTCTTCTCCTGTTGCTTCAGCCTCAACAATTCTTTCTAGAATTGCAACATCATTGCTGGAATGTTTACCTGCTCTTTTTGATGATGTCTCTTTGGCTTTGGCTGCTTTTTCTGCTGCTGCCTTTTCGGCCGCTTCTTTGGCTGCCTGCTCTGCTGCTGCCTTAGCTGCTGCTTCCTCAGCCTCTCTTAGTTCTTCTACTGCTTGCTGAGCTGCTTCTTCTCTTTTGGCAAGAGCAGCAAGCTCCTCGGCCTCGGAAACGTTGATATATTCTCTAACTCTCTCCTTAGCTTCCTCATTTATTAATAATTTTTCATATTCTTCTGTAATCTTTTTCTCTAGTGTAGTTTCTTCACTAATTAGGCTTGCTAGATTAGAAGAGCTTTCATTTGCCTGTAATGGGGCTACTTCTCCTGCATCCTGGTTAGTTTCTTCCACATCTTGAGATACTACTTCTTTAACATCTATATTACTACTTTGCATTTGCAATAATTGATTGCCTTCTACTTCTGATAGAAAATCATTATTTTGATTAGTTTGTATTATTGCTGCATGATCGGTTTCTTCTTCTAGTCTAATAGCCGGTACAACTTGGGCTTTAGCAACGATACTACTAGTACCGTACATAGAATCAGGAGTTAGGATAACTAGGGTTGCTGCTAAAAAGTAAGCAACGCTCATAGTTGCGTTCTTATACTTGCCAATCTTAACAGAAAACATATTGTTAAGATTATCCTTCATCCTTTTAAGAAACGAGTGATATTTTTGCATAAATAATTAAACCTCTTTCCTTAAAATTTATTACCACAATTGGTAAGTTTTGTTATTTTCCCTCAGGCATAACAAGAATTATAGCAGTTTGAATTTTTGAGTCAATACAGTTCATTGATATTTGGTAGTTAGGATATGCTTCTATTCCATATCCTTCCAGACAATTCGTAAATTGAACAAGCTTTTGTAGCAAAATGGATTCTTTATTGTGAAATTAGTGTAACATATCTTATCTCAATTATTAACTAATTATTAAATATTTTACACGCTATTTCATAATTTATTCAAATCTG
>CAZOSE010000254.1:936-2544 GCA_964582385.1 uncultured Lachnospiraceae bacterium | reverse complement strand
AAATTAGACGAGCTAGGGAGAATCACACTACCTATTGAACTAAGAAGAACTTTGGGAGTCAGCGAAAGAGATCCTCTTGAGATATTTGTAGAGGACGATAAAATCATATTAAAAAAATACGAACCAACAGACATATTTAATGGTTCTACAGATGAATTATATGAATATTGTGGCAAGAAAGTTTCAAAAGACTCAATTGTTGAACTTGCTAAACTAGCTGGAATTGTTGGCGAAGATGATAATTAATCATTTTGCATTTATAAACACCTTAATAAGATAATCATATCTTATTAAGGTGTTTTGTTATTGTTATATTTTATTTATAGTCTAACAATTCATTATAAACCTCTCTTTTGGGAACTCCCCTATCCTTAGCAACCTTTTTCATTGCTGCTTTTCTATCAAGACCTTGATTTTCATAATGATCCATATGCTCTTTAACAGATAGAGCAGACCATGTATCTTGACTTTCCTTATCTAGTAAATCCCAGGACTTTCCTTCAATTACAATCACTATTTCTCCCTTTGCATCTTTCTTTTCATATTGGATAATAGCTTGATTTAATGTGGTTTGATTTACTTCTTCAAACTTTTTTGTTAACTCACGCAATACGGTAATATTTCTATCTCCAAGATATTCTTGTAATTGTCTTAATGTCTTTAGTAATCTATGAGGTGCTTCGTAGAGTATTATAGTTCTAGTTTCTTTTTTTAACTCTTCTAAGACCCTTGTTCTTTGTTTGTTATCATTAGATAAGAAGGATTCAAATGCAAACCTTCTAGTTTTTAATCCTGACAAAGTAAGGGCAGTAATACATGCCGTTGCACCTGGTAAGCTATATACCTTTATCCCATTTTCATAAGCTAACCTAATCAAATCTTCACCTGGATCTGATATGGCTGGAGTTCCAGCATCGGAAATAAGAGCTATGCTTTTGCCTTCTTTTAAATCTAATATTAGTGCCGGACCTTTACTTACCTTATTAAACTTATGATAACTAGTCATAGGTGTTTTAATATCATAATGTCTAAGCAACTTCAAACTATGTCTGGTATCTTCTGCCGCTATCAAATCGACTTCCTTTAGGGTATTTAATACTCTAAGTGTAATATCCTCAAGGTTACCTATTGGAGTCGCACATATATATAATACACCTTCCAAAAAATCACTCCCTTTTCTTTGCCATATAATAAATTGAATTTCCAATTACTAATATCCGTAAATATCGTGTATCTCATCAGTGTATTTGTTTTTTTCTTTATAAACAATCAGAGGAGGCTCTACCGTTAGCCTAGACTTTCCTCCCTTTATGCATTCTATTAACACCATATTAGGCTCTTTATCTATATAAGGGTATACCATTCTAATACGCTTAGGTTCAAGGTTATATTGGGTGAGATTATTTATAATTTCAATAAGACGAAAAGGTCTATGAACCATATAAAATCTACCATTTTGCTTTAAAAGCCTTGATGCTTCCCTCACTACATCTTCTAAGGTACATAAGATTTCATGTCTTGCAACTGCCTTGCTTTCATCTGGATTTACAAGGCCATGGTTAATTGTCATATAGGGCGGATTACTTGTAATTACATCAAAGGAGGCTG
>CAZOSE010000254.1:422-926 GCA_964582385.1 uncultured Lachnospiraceae bacterium | reverse complement strand
CAAAAATATTGGAAGCCTCCTTAATATCACCTAGAATAATATCAACCTTTTCAACTTGATTATTTAATATTACACTTCTTCTAGCCATATCCACATTATATTCTTGTATCTCAATTCCAGTATAATGTTTTCCTTTGGTCTTTGCCTCTAACAAAATAGGAATGATGCCATTACCTGTTCCTAAATCAAGCACTTCTTCACCCTTTTTAATCTTGGTAAAAGAGGATAAAAGAACAGCATCCATACCAAAGCAAAATTGCTTTTTATTCTGTATGATCCTATAATTATTCCTATTTAAATCATCTATACGTTCATCTTCAAAAAGAAGTTTGTTAATATCCATATAATATCCTTTTATATCTTTATTACTCTAGTTTTGATTTAGAGTCTCTTTCTAGGGCTTCTAATACCTTTAATTCTTTATCTATTTTAACTTTTTCTTTACGACGTTTTGGCTTTGTCTTAAGTTCTTCTACTTTATAAACTCTAATCTCTTTTTCATCA
>CAZOSE010000254.1:0-412 GCA_964582385.1 uncultured Lachnospiraceae bacterium | reverse complement strand
CAGTTACAATTACCTTAACTGATTGTTTTAATACATTGACACTATGAACTTCACCTTCATGATTATCTTTAGTTCTGACAAAGTCACCAATATTAGGTAATTTGCTATTAAGTTCTTCATATGCATCTTGTTCGTTTCTTAGGCAGCACATCAAGCGACCACAAACTCCTGATATTTTAGAAGGATTAAGTGATAAATGTTGCTCTTTGGCCATTTTAATTGAAACAGGTGCAAATTCTGCTAGATAAGTATTACAGCAAAGACTTCTTCCACATATACCAATCCCACCCTTAATTTTGGTCTCGTCCCTAACACCTATCTGACGCAGCTCTATACGAGTCTTGAATACAGCCGCTAAGTCCTTAACCAAATCTCTAAAGTCTATACGTCCATCTGCAGTAAAGTAAAACAA
>CAZOSE010000253.1:0-2548 GCA_964582385.1 uncultured Lachnospiraceae bacterium | reverse complement strand
AAGGGATCAAAAGGAGGAAATAAGTAATGATAAAGAAACAGATTGAAATTCAGATACCTAATGGTTTGGAGGCAAGACCAGTTGCACTACTTGTTCAAGTAGCTAGCCAGTATGAAAGCGAAATATATATTGAACATGGAGACAAGTCAGTTAATGCTAAAAGTATTATGGGAATGATGAGCTTAGGACTTACTACAGGTGAACAAATTACCATTATTGCAGATGGTTCTGATGAAGAAGCAGCAGTTAAAGACCTTGAAAAATATTTAACAACAGAGTAATTAATAGATAGTGATAATATATTTTGGGGGAATTAAAAAGCGTTTATTATTGTGATATTTGAGTATCATATTAATAGATGCTTTTTTGCGTATTTTAGAATTAATAACTAAGTTTAGTGTACTATTATGTCTCAATGATTTATAATAACATTATGTTAAACACAGTAGAATATATAAGCTATAAAAAGCCAAGTAAAACAGGAGGAATCTAAATAATGGATAATAGCAAAGACCCTAGAAGGCAAAGGCAAAATCCAGAGCGAAAAACACAACAGGTAAATCCACAACGGGTAAATCCAGGACAGAGACAGTCCCAAAAAGAAAGTACAAAACCTAAGTCCCAACAGCAAGCTTCAAGACAATACAAAAGAAAAAAGAAAAAAGCAAATCAATTTAGGGCTATCTTATGGCAGTTTGGAATATTAGCTGTAATGATAGGTTTATTTGTGTTCTTACTTGTTGGCAATCCTTTAAAGATGGGCTCAAGTAATAACGAAGATAAGATAGGTAATAATAATGAAAGTAATGAAGCTAGCAAAGAAGATGAGAGTATTAATGATGAAGCAGAAAAGCTAAAAGAAATGGAACTAGAAGCTGATAAGGCTATAGAAGAAAGTAATATCCTTGCTCTTTCCTACTACTTTGATGAAGCTCTTGCTAAACTAGATGAATTTGAGACCAATTACAAGGCTGAATATGGACAAGATGAAAAGATACAGGAAGCAAAAGTTCAGCTTGAAACTAAGATAAGCGAGCTAAAGCCATTTGGTGCATTTTCTCAAGCTGAAGAAACCCACCATGTTTTCTTCCATTCACTTATTGCGGATCCTAGCAAGGCCTTTGATGGTGACTATAAGGAAAATGGATATAATTATTATATGACAACAGTTTCAGAATTTATAGAAATGATGAAGCAAATGTATGAAGATGGTTTTGTTCTAGTAAGTATGCATGATCTTGTAGAACCGGTTGAACAAGATGATGGTAGTATAATTATGGAACAAGTCAATTTGCTACTTCCTCCTGATAAAAAGCCTTTTATACTATCTGTAGATGATGTTAATTATTATGAATATATGATAGAAGATGGATTTGCAGATAGAATGGTAATAGATGAAAATGGTAGACCTTCAACTGAAATGACCTTAGAAGATGGAAGCAAAGTAGTTGGTGACTTTGATGTTGTTCCAGTACTTGAAACTTTCCTGGAAGAATATCCCGACTTTTCTTATCAAGGTGCACGTGGAATATTAGCTCTTACAGGCTATGAGGGTGCTCTAGGATATAGAACTAATGACCCTTCCTCCCCTACTTATGAAGAAGATAAGGAGACAGTAAAAGAAGTGGCCAAGATTTTAAAGGAATGGGGATGGGAATTTGCGTCTCATTCATGGGGTCATCGTGATATGAATAAATACGGCTATGACTTTTTAGTTAGTGATACCAATAAATGGTTAGATGAGGTGGGTTCACTTATAGGCCCTACCGATATATATATATTCCCATACGGTATCGATATTGAGGATGCAGGTCCATATGATGGTGCTAAATATCAGTATTTGAGAGAAAAAGATTTCTTGTACTACTGTGGGGTTTATAAGTCTCCTTGGATGCAACGTACGAAAGACCATGTTAGGATGACTAGAAGACCACTTGATGGTCAAGCAATGTTACAATTCCCAGAAAGACTTGTGGACTTATTTGATTTGGAGAAAGTAATTGATCCATCTAGGCCTCCACTTAGATAGTAATTTTATTTGATTTTAGGCCAAGTATCGACAAAATATCCTTAATATTCTTATACTTATTTTAAGAATTATGCTATAATGTATAGATGTATAGAATAGCCTGTAAACATAAAAATATTTATCTTTTGATTTAGAAGGAATGAGCGCCATGAAATTTACTCATTTACATTTACATACAGAATATAGCCTGCTAGATGGTTCGGGCAAGATTGACGAAATGGTAGCTAGAACCAAAGAACTTGGCATGGATAGTATAGCAATTACAGACCACGGAGAAATGTTTGGTGTAATTGATTTTTATCGTGCCTGTAAAAAACAAGGAATACGTCCAGTTTTAGGATGTGAAATATATGTTGCACCAAAGTCTAGGTTTGATAGAGAACCTGGAGCATCTGAAGAGAGATACCATCATTTGGTGCTATTAGCAGAAAACAATAAAGGATATCAAAACCTAATGAAGATTGTTTCCCTAGGTTTTGTTGAGGGTTTTTACTATAAACCACGAGTGGATTATGAGGT
>CAZOSE010000252.1:0-2600 GCA_964582385.1 uncultured Lachnospiraceae bacterium | reverse complement strand
TCACTTAGAAAGCAAGGACAAAAGCTAGATAACGTACTTTATCACTTAGATGGTCCTGATGCTATTAGACATTTAGATGCACTTATGGAAATTGAAGAAATAGATGCTTTACAATGGACTAGTGGAGATTATGGCCCAGATGGAACCTTTGAAGAATGGTATCAAATATATGACAAGGCTGTAGCTGCTGGAAAAGGTTTATGGGTAAAGGTTTATTCTGGAGAATTTGAAGAATGGCTAGAAAGATTAGATAGACTAGTAGCTAGATATGGTTCTAATGCATTATTTTTATATTTCTCTCCAATGGAAAAAGAACAGGCACAGAAATTATTAGACCATGCTGATAAATACTGGAGTGATATAGAAGGAACTTATGTAAGAGAGCTAAAAGATAAAGGACTTCTTAGTTAAGGAGGAAGTATCATGGATTATGTACATGAAGAATTTGATTTGAGTAGTGATTTTCCCTTTCAACTTTTCAAAACTGATGGTAAGCAAGCTATGATGCATCATCATGATTTTCTGGAGATTAATTTGGTTATTAGTGGAAGTGGTTACTATATAATTGAAGACCAAAGATATTCCATTAATCCAGGGGATATATTCATCATTAATAATTCTGAAAGACATATGGCTGTACATGATTCAGATTTTTATGTTTTGGTTATTATTTTCGATACAGGTTTTATATGGGATAGCCCTGAAGAGTTTAATTACTTAAAGCCTTTTTTAGATCGTAATAAATCCTTTAAACATAAAATAGACAAGAACCAAGATTGTTATGAGGAACTATGTAGTTATATAGATAAAGTAGCCCAGGAGAATCAGTTACAAGTTGAAGGATGGCAAATGGTTATTAAGGCATCAATACTGATGTTTCTGGCCCTACTTTATCGCTATTATAAAAACAACAATGAAATAGGAAGTGAAATAGGTTCTTTTCCAAAAAAATATAAAAGAATTAAACCTATTTTGGATTATTGCTATGATCATTTTTCAGAATCTATTTCACTAGATTATTTAGCCAAGCTAGTTATGTTAAACAAATCCTACATGTGTTTTTCTTTTAAAGAAGTAATGAATATGACTATATTCGAATATATAGAGCAAATTAGGATTAACCACGCCTGTAAGTTATTAATTGAGTCAGATTCTCCTATTACAGAAGTGGCTTTTGAATCAGGGTTTAATAGTGCATCATATTTTAATAGAGTTTTCAAAAAGAATATGGATGTTTCTCCAAAGCAATATAGGAAAGAAATGTTTGAAAAAACCAAGGAAAATACAATTGTTTCTTAATTAAACAAAACATATAACTATAAAAAAGCCAAATATAGTACAAGTTTGACCCAAGTAAATTAAAGAAGTGAAAATATATCCGTGGTAATATGATGTTTATAATAGAATATTTGGTTAATTTATAAGTTTATAAAAAGATTGGAGGAGCCTATGGATAAAGTATGGACACTAGGTGTCTTAGGCCTAGGAGAAGGAAGAAGTATAATATCAGCCGCACAAGAAAGTAAGTTGTGGGAAATAGGTAATATATGTGATCTAAACGAGGAAATATGTAAAGAAAGATGTTTAGAATTTAATTTAGATAAATACACATTAGATTATAATGATATGCTAGTGGATCCTAATATCGATGTTATTGGAATATATACACCTGACCAATTACATGGAACCCATATTAAGATGGCTTTAGAAGCAGGAAAGCATGTAATTTGTACAAAGCCATTATTGATTTCTTTAGATGAGGCAAATGAGCTGCTTGAGATACAAGAAAGAACAGGTAAGACTGTCTATGTTGGACAAAGTTCTAGACATTTTGAACCAATGAGAAGACAAAGAGAAGATTACCTAGCTGGAAAACATGGAGACTTAGCCACAATTGAAACCCATTATATTAGTGATTCAAGATGGTTCTTAAACAAAGACTGGAGTCTACAAAAAGGTTTTTCTTGGATGTACAATTTTATGGTTCATGCAGTAGACCTTGCAGTTTGGTATTTAACAGATATTGAAGAAGTATATGGACTAGGATATACAACTGGCAATACTAAAGAATATGGACTGGAAATTCCTGATACTATGAAAATTTTGTTTAAAAACTCCGATGGAAAAAGTGCAAGTGTAAATGGTGTATACGCAACTCCAACTCTTGGAAGTGCAGTAGAACAATCAATAAGCTGTACAATTAGAGGAACAAAAGGAGTTAGTAGGGCGGGTTATCCTAAATTAAAATATTATACTAATTTTGAGCCCATTGAAAAAACAGCAGAGCTTCATACTTATGATGAATTACATCCTTATTATTTCCGTTTTGAGGCAGAGTCACATCATGCTGGAGAATATCAAAATTACATAGAAGAGTTTGCAACTTTAATGAATGCAGGACAAGTGCCAAAACCAGATATAAAAGAAGGAATACGTACTCTTGCTGTAATGGAAGCTATAGAAAGATCAATAGAATCTGGAACTGTAGTAAAAGTTTCTGATGTTTTAAAGGATAGAAATATCAAGTTATAAAAGGTTAGTAGTCTGTAAGAAGAGAAAGGAAAAAAGTCTATGAAAACAGTAAGTATAATATTGAACAA
>CAZOSE010000251.1:0-2603 GCA_964582385.1 uncultured Lachnospiraceae bacterium | reverse complement strand
ATTAGAAGTAGAAGAGGAGGAAGAAGTAGATGGAGAAATTGAAGAAACTGAAAATACCCAAGCTGAAGAAAGAGAAGAAAATCAGAAAGAAGATTCAGGGATTCAAGAGGAAGAAGAAAGTCCAAGGGAATAAGTCTTTAAATACTAATAACTTGATTGCCATATGGGGTAGTCCTGGAAGTGGGAAAACTACATTATCAGTAAAAATTGCAAAAGAGCTTGCAGAAAAAGAGAAAAATGTAATTATAATTCACGATGATATCTTTTGTCCATCCATACCAATTTTACTTCCAACATTGAAAGATATTGATAAATCGTTAGGGAAAATATTTGCAAATCCAACAATAGATCAAGATATTATACTAAACAATTCAATAACAGTAAGAAATCAAGATTATATAGCCTTAATAGGCCATCTAAAAGGGGAAAATCCATTTACTTATCCTGAATATACAAAGGAAAGGGTAATAGATCTACTCATCCTTTTAAGACATTTAGTTGATTATATTATAGTAGACTGTTCTAGTATTTTAACAGAGAGCATGTTAACTATTACAGCCCTTGAATTAGCTGATAAAGTTATAAGACTTTCAAAAGCAGACTTCAAAGGGCTTTCTTATTTTAAGTCTACTTTACCATTACTAATGGACTCTAAATTTAAATCAGATGAGCATTTGAGAATAATCTCAAAGGCTAAGGACTTTCAAGGCAGTGAAATAATAAATGATGTTCTAAGAGGGAGCAGTATATTTTTACCAAGCATAATAGAAGTCGAGAAAGAATTTGTAGAAGGGAGATTATTTGAAGGTCTTAAAGACAAAAGTAGTATTAAATATAAGGAAGAATTAGAAAAATTAATGGAGGTTGTTTTTTATGAATAAAGCAGCTTTATTTTTTCATACTAAAGAAAATAGTTTTGAAGAAGTACTAAGAGATGTTCAAGAATATATTTCATCTAAATATTCATCCTTTGTAGTAGACAATAAAGAAGCACAGGTCAGACAACTTAAAATGTATATATCTAAATACCTAATGGACTATCAACTTTCAGTAGAAGGCTATACAATCCAGGAATTAATAGAAAAGATCTACCAAGAAATGTCAGAATTCTCTTTTTTAACCCCATATTTATTTTCACAAAATGTAGAAGAAATAAATATTAACTCTTGGGAAGATATCAAGATTAACCTGTCAAATGGTGAAGAAAAAACATCAAAGGAAAAATTCACTTCACCAAGCCATGCTTTAGATGTAGTAAGAAGGCTATTACAAACATCAGGTATGATACTAGATTATGCTAACCCAATAGTAAGGGGTCATCTAGTAGGAGCAGGAAATGTAAGAATAACAGCTTTTGCACCACCTATAATAGATAAGGATATAGGAGTAGTTGCCTCTATAAGAATAGTAAACCCTAAAAAATTAGGGCCAAAGGATTTTATAGAAAAAGGAACAGCTACAAAAGAAATATTAGACAACCTAGAATCCATGATAAGATATGGGATTTCAGTGTGCATAGCAGGAGCTACAAACTCAGGGAAAACTACATTACTTGATGGAATACTATCAACTATTCCAGATGATAGAAGAATATATACCATAGAAAACAATGTAAGAGAATTTTCCTTAATTAAACGAGATCATAGAGGGAATATCTTAAACAATGTGGTTCATACAGTCACTAAAGATAGTGAAAACCCAAAAGAAACAATAAATCAAGAAACCCTACTAGAATATTCTCTAACATCTAATCCAGATATTATAGTTGTAGGTGAGATGAAATCTGCAGAGGCCTTTGCAGCTCAAGAAGCAGCTAGAACAGGCCATGGAGTACTAACTACCATCCATGCTAACTCCTGTGAAGCAACTTATGGAAGAATGGTAACCCTGTGTAAATTAAAATACGATATGAAGGATGAAACTTTATATAATCTTGTAACAGAAGCCTTTCCCATAGTAGTTTTTACAAGGCAATTAGAAGATAAATCAAGAAAGATAATGGAAATAACAGAATGTGAAATCTTTCCTACAGGAGAAAGACAGATAAGGACACTATATAAATTTAATGTAGAAGATGTTTTAGAAATAGATGGCAAAAAAGAAATAATAGGAGAATTTGAAAAAATCAATAATATTTCAAAGGGACTACAAAAAAGATTATTGGAAAATGGAATGCCTAAAAATATGATCCAAAATTTTCTAGAGTAAGGAGTGATGAAAATTGGAAAGTTTATTGAGTGTAATATCTTTTATTGTTTTTCTAACTGGGATATACACAATTTTAGATATATCATTTTTTGAAATAACTGATGACATTGCTAATTTTTTAAGTAAAGAAAAAAAGGATATAAAAACTAAAATAAAAAATCAGGCAAAAAAGACAAAGAAAAGAGGGATAAGAAAAATAATAAATGAGTCTAAATCCATATTATTAATTATGGGTAAAGGAGAAAAGATTAACTTAGTATGGCTAATATCTATAGCTTTCTTTATAGCTGGTACAGTAATATCTATATCATTGGGCAACTTTTTCTTAGTACCAGTACTGTCAATAGGACTAGGGTTAACACCCTTTTGGTATGTAATATATAATTCTAATTTTT
>CAZOSE010000250.1:0-2613 GCA_964582385.1 uncultured Lachnospiraceae bacterium | reverse complement strand
GCAATTTTAAGTCCTTGCTTACAGGGCTATTATCATCATTTGTTTCCATAATATCTGCCATATAATCCCACCATTTGCGGTTTATTGCAGTTTGTGCACTGGTGGTCCACTTTTCTTCATCTTCAATTTCAATATACCCAAACAAGATGTTTGTTCCTTCGTCCAAGAAAATGGAATAATTACTTGCACCATATTCATGCAACATATCAACCATTTCAGGCCAAAGTTCATTGTGACGCTTCTCATACTCTTTTTCTTGACTTTCATATAACTTCATTTTAAAACCTTTAATCATTCTTGACCTCCGTTATTAAAACTTTAATAGAGATTTATATTTTAGTATATCAATACTTTAATACATACCATTACTTCTTTCAACATATTTCAACCACTTGCCACTTCTCCATCTAACTAGAGCAGTTATACCTCGAAACGCTAAATCTCCTATATAACCAAGCCAAATACCTGGAAGTCCCCACGAGAGATACACACCAAAATAGTAAGAAATCCCTATGTTTATTAATCCACCTAATATTACTATCACAAAAGGATAATCCACATCACCAACCGCTTTTAGACCTGAAATGTAATTACCTGCTACACATCTAAATACTTCTAAAATGCAAGTTAGCAACAGTATCTGAATTCCAAAATTAATAACTTCTATATCATCAGTGTAAATCATTAATAATCGTCTAGAAAATATTGTTAACAAAGCACACACTGGTATAGTAATACCTATCGATAATTTAGTATTATATTTACAACTTTCTTTAACATCATCAATTTCACCAGCTCCAATTTGGTGTCCAATGATTACGCCAGCTGCTGTAATAATAGTTGTTGATGATAAAGACATATAGTAGGTTATATTTCCAACAATGGCTCTTGTGAACATAGCTTTGGTACCAAGAATCCCAACAAAACTAAGTACAATAGTTTGTCCTATCAAGAACAAAATACCCTCTAAGCCACCAGGAATACCAAGTCTTAAAATCTTGTATATTATCCATTTACTGTTCTTGATACCTTCTTTTATAGAAAAACGAAATGAAAATGTCTTGTTCTTTTTTAATAATATTAAATATATTACTATTCCTACAAACTGTGCTATTGCACCTGTACATGAGTACATCAACAAACTTTGATGTTCCATTGGTATAAACTTATAAATACTAAAATTAAGAATTAAAGATATTAGATTTACCGAAATCAAAGTAATGGCCACTGATAACATTCGACCGAAACTACGAAATATAACGGTAAATGTATTTAAAATTGCATTTATAAATGAAAGACCTATGGCTACAACCAAGTATTGCTTACCCATATACAATAGCTCCGTTGGCATATTAATCATTCTAAGTAGCTGTGGAACTAAGAGCACTCCAGTAAAACTTATAGACAAACTCAGCAAAAAAGTAAGTGTAAGTGAAGTATTCATAATTTTATTACATTCTTCGTACCTCTTTGCTCCTACTACTTGTGCCAAGTAAATACTAGTTCCCACTGATATGAGGCCATATATATTAACAATAACCACGTAAATTTGTGATCCACTCCCAATCACAGCTATTGCATCGGGTGAAAATTTATTAAATATTAAATTATTGATGTTGCCAATGAAGCCATTTACAACCAACTCAACTACAATTGGCCACATCATAAGTATTAACCTAGGACTTTTTAATTTTAGCTGTTTCATTAGTTTCCTTTAATCCAACACCACTATTTCATATTCACCTGAGTATAAAACAATCTCAGAATCTTCCATAAGTTCTTTGGATTTTTCGCCATTAAGTAGTATACCACTGCCCTTATTTACAAGTACAAATTTTGCTTTTGCATCAAAAGGAACTGTAACTTTATAAACTGTCTTATCCTCTTCTATTTTCCAACTGCTTCTATAAAGACCTGATGCAGATAGATATTCACCTTCTACCCAAGCAAATCTATTATCTATTATTGGTTTTATTAAAGCCTCTTTAAATCCAGGAGCTGTCTCAACAGGATTAATACCACACATATAACGATACATCCATTCTACTATAGAACCATAAGCATAATGATTCATACTATTCATACCAGTATCACTTACATACCCATCTGGAAGTACTGAATTCCATCGTTCCCATATAGTTGTTGCTCCCATATTTACTTCATATAACCAACTTGGAAAGTCTTCATTTAAAAGTAAAGTATATGCATATTCGTTTAAGCCATTATCTGATAATGTAGGGCATAGGTATGGTGTTCCAACAAATCCTGTATTCAAATGGATATCATTATCTTCTAATTTTTTCTTTAATTTATCAACTAGTTTAGTCTTATGCTCCCTAGGTACAAAGTCCATGAATAAAGCTAATACCATTGCAGTTTGAGTATCTTCTGTAATATTTCCTTCTGGGAAATATTTGCTTTGTATTGCTTCCTTAACTTCTTCAGACAATTTTTCATAGTATTCTTTTTCTTCTTCTTTTTCAAGAACCTCTGCAGCTTTTGCAGTTAACTTAGAAGAATAATAGTAGTATGCTGACGCTACATAGAAAGGCTCAGTTCCACCAAAACTACTTGTCTTATCCGGGTTATCAAGAGCTAACCAATCTGCAAAAT
>CAZOSE010000249.1:0-2662 GCA_964582385.1 uncultured Lachnospiraceae bacterium | reverse complement strand
ATAATCTTATCTAAATTAAAAATATATATTAAATTGGTATATAATAAATGTTTTTATGTAAAACTATAATTAAGTTCTAAATATTCACAAGTTATACGTATAACATATATAATACGTATGACTTACATTATACGTTTATTTTCATCATAAATAAAGGCCTAATTAGTATTTCTTAGGTATAATCTTGTCTATGTTGGAAATACTATACAAGAGAAGTAAAAAGGAGGACAAAAATGAAAACTCTTGATTATATTTCATTAGTCTTAGTAGTAGTTGGAGCAATAAACTGGGGACTTATCGGTTTATTTGATATTGACCTTGTACGTGTTATATTTGGTGAAATGTCCATGCTATCTAGGATAGTTTACATTTTAGTTGGTATAGGTGGATTATATTCACTTTCGTTTTTTGGCAGAATCCAAAATGACGATTAAAATAATAATAGTAAAAAATGAAGTTATCACAGATTAAAGTGATAACTTCATTTTCTTTTATGTTTATACCATAATATTCATAGTTAGTAATAATATTTTTCCTGTATTCCTTTGTATCCATAATAACTCTTAATAGTTTAGTTTTATATATTATAATGACACACTAACAAACTCCCTAAGTGGTTCTGGTAAGTCTTGGCCATCACGGGACATACTTATAATAAAATCCACTTCGTATCTGTCTGTAAGAATCTTCAATTTATCAAATATTGGAATGAGTTTATCATTATTGGCTTGATTTTCTAAATGAGATATGTGTAAGAAGCTGTCGAGATATACGGCTTCAAGATCGTGGTCTTGAGAAATAATCCCACTAATAAAACCTAAGAATTCATCGCTATTTTCTATAAGATATGATTTAACATTAATTAAACGAACTTTATTGCTCAATTCAAATGCATGCTTGTCGGTCTTGTCAAGATAAACTATAGTTCCCTTCGCTTCCTGAACTGCTTGGTTTACCTTGTCTAATAAAATCTTTGTCTTACCTTTACCTTTTGTACCTGTAATTAACTGTATCATTGATATCTCCTCCTTATAATGATGGATATTAGTTGGCATTAATAACTGCTTATATAACGATAGATATTAGTTGATATGTATAACCACTTATATAACTATAAGTTAATTATATTACAATATAGCACAAAAAACAACCGAAATCATAAATTCTTTATAACTTTTGAATTATAGATTTGTAAGTAAATGTGTAAATCTTTATTACATTTAATGATTAGTTCCTAGTAAAATTATTATCAGGAACTATTCAACCATACTTAATAAATATGTCATTTCCTTATATAAATTATTACCACCTTGAGCTTGTAGTACCACTGAAATATATTCGTTTCCTTTATCATCAATACTGTAGAGAATTAAACAGCTACCAGCAGCATTAGTGGTTCCTGTTTTGCCACCTATTACGGTGATATTATCTGGAGCACTAGTCTTTCCTAGTAAATACCTGTTAGTATTCATATATTGATGAGATTTTGTTGTACCATCTGCTTGAACATAATCAGCTGTTACACTGGACTTGTGGATAATAGAAATAAACTCTTCATGTTTTAAAAGTTCATTAAATATTAAGTATAGGTCATACGCAGTTGTATAATGTTCTTCGTCATGTAAGCCATGGGAATTAACAAAGTTTGAATGAACAGCTCCGAGTTTCCTAGCTGCCTGAGTCATTTCTTCGGCAAATGCCTCTTCTGAACCAGAGATGTGTTCCGCTATAGCAATTCCAGCATCATTACCAGAATAAATCAAGAAGATGTTTAGTAAGGATTCTAAACTAATTGTATCTCCTTCTTTAAAGCCACAAAGCTTTGCACCAACCTCTGTAATGTTACTTGCATTTTTACTTATAGTAACAGTATCGTCCAAATTTCCATTTTCTAAAACAACAAGTGCTGTAACGATTTTTGTAATACTTGCAGGATACATTTTTTTATAAATATCATCTGCATAAATAACTTCATTTTCTGTATTGTTAATTAACAAGGAAGATGTTGCGGCAATGTTATTATCTTCCTGTAATTCATCACTTGGAATTATAGTTAAATCTTGTGCATAAAAATCTGCAATCCCTACATTCGATTGCTCTACATAAGTTTGACCTTTTTCTTCCCCTGCTTTGTAGTAGGGTAGCTGGGCTGTGTCTGTTGCACAACCCGTAAATGAAGTTGTAATTATGCTAAATAGTATAATCGCTAATAATTTTTTCATGTTCATAATTATTTATAATTTTCTCGCCAGGATAAGTCGCCGCGTTCCAAAGCTTTAATGAGTAGTTCTGCAGTTGCTAAGTTTGTTGCTAGAGGAATATTATGAGTATCACATAAACGTACTACATTGTTCATATCTGGCTCATGGGATTTTTGAGTTAGAGGATCTCTTAAGAAAACAACCAAGTCTATTTGATTATGTTCTATAGATGAACCCATTTGCTGTTCTCCACCAAGATGACCAGCCAAATATTTATGCACATTTAAATTAGTAACCTCTTCAATAAGCCTTCCTGTAGTTCCAGTAGCATATAAGCTGTGCTTACTTAATATACCCCTATATGCTATACAAAAGTTCTGAATTAAAATCTTTTTTGCGTCGTGTGCGATTAGTCCAATGTTCATAATGCACTACCTCCTTCTGTTGCTTTTTTGCAAACT
>CAZOSE010000248.1:987-2666 GCA_964582385.1 uncultured Lachnospiraceae bacterium | reverse complement strand
AACTTTTAAAAATGCTTATCATAAAAAAGTAAGCTTCATAGTGTACCGATAGGTAGTTTAGAAATTAATTAAAACACAAAAACCTCTAAAACCCTTTATAGACTGCGTTTCAGAGTGTTTTTAAATTTTTAAAATATCGAAAAACACGCCAAGTGATGGCATTATGATGTCGTTTGATTTTAAAAGTGAATTTTAATCTGAGAAATAATTGCCAAAATAAAATGTAAAATATCAAAATAAAGTTCTAGTTTGTATGGTACAACATTATCTATGATAGGGAAAAGATACTAAAGTAAAATAGGATTGTTAGTTGTTTTTTGTTTATCCAGTACTTCATTAAAAATTTGCGAAATTTTATCAGCAATTTCTTGCGCATTTAGATCGGAAAAAATCTCAGAGTTTGCTAGATTTAATATTAATTCATCTGTTGAAATATTTTTTGGGTTTAAAACGTATTAATTTTTTAAAAATAAAAAGTAAAAATCTCAGAAAAATTATTGGTAAAGAAATGATTGTAGAGATAATGGGGATACTAATTAGAATTTTTGAAATCACAAAATAAGTTTTATTTATGATTGTTCGTCTAGTTGTAATCTCCTGTAAATAATTATAATAATCTGACACATCGTACCTAAAAATAGAACATCTAATTAATAGTTCTTTAGAAATTTCCTTGAACCTAGATATTTTAATGGGTGCGCCCATAAATTCAACATGTAAAGTGGTAGTTACATAATCTAAATTTGACCATAGCGAATGTATGTTTTCGGCTATTGCATTTAAATGTCTTTTTGAAAATGAGTATTTAGGAAAGTTATTAATTTTCTTTTCTAGTGTTTTCAAATTAATATAATACAAATAAATTTGATTTTTTTTCTTAGTAAAAAAATCAAATGTTTCTTTATTAATAGTTTTCCCAAAGTAGTCTAAATCTTGTGCATGGAGAGAAATTTCTTCAGTGATTTTTAAAAGGTTTAGATAAGTATTCTCAACTTCTTTAGTAGAATTAGTTGAAAAATCAGTTTCTTTTTCTATTTTAACTTTTCTAATTGTAAAGTAGTAACTTAATGATGCTGTTAGAGAAATTGGAATTATTGTACTCAGCCAAAAATTATTTGAATTAAGAATTTCTATTATTTAATTTTCATATTTAAATCAGTACTGTCAAAACTTTAGTGGACCACTTTTCGATTAACAGGAACATATAACTCATAGAAGTTGGCCACTGATGTTTGTGACCAATGAAATGTTATCTCAGTTGCAAAAAGGGCAATTGAGCTGTTTTAAATGACAGGTCCGATCTAATAATATGGTTTACCATAAAATTTAGGTTGCAATGCTTGTGATGAAATATTAAAAGTAGAATTTCTTGACAATAATTAAGAATGTTTTCTTTGAATTAATAAATTGACTATTACATGAGTATTGATACAAAAAGAGGAAAATTATACTTTAACGGATATTATTTGTAATGTTAAGTAAATTATATCAATAAATTATCTTATGTGTTATAATGATTGCGAGGTGCAATATGGTGAAAAATCTTAAAGTGAAAAAACTACCTTTTGAAATTAATGATGAGGAACTCATAAATATTTTTGTTTTAAATCAAAAACTCGTAGACAAGTTAAGAAACCTTGAGGCTCTTTTTTACGAAAAAAGAGATATCTATGAAGATA
>CAZOSE010000248.1:0-977 GCA_964582385.1 uncultured Lachnospiraceae bacterium | reverse complement strand
ATAATATTTTAAATTTGTTTTATATGAA
This sequence comes from uncultured Lachnospiraceae bacterium, assembly GCA_964582385.1. Lineage (GTDB taxonomy): Bacteria > Bacillota > Clostridia > Lachnospirales > Lachnospiraceae > JAAYRG01. The sequence continues at coordinate 949 of CAZOSE010000248.1, read as the reverse complement.
AGAAGCACTTGAGTCGACAAAAATAGAGGGAACACAGGCCAGCTTGTCTGATGTTTATGAGGTAACATCAGATTCTAAAAAAACTGACAATGTAGATGTAAATGAAGTTTTAAATTATAGCATTGCTTTATTTGAAGCATTTCGTTTTGTAGAACAAGATGGGTTTATAGCTTCTCGTACTCTTAAAAACATACACAGTACTTTGTTAAGAGGAAATGTTCGTGGTAAAAATAAAACGCCAGGGGAATTTAGAAAAGTTGATAATTGGATTGGTGCGGGTATTGAACAAGCAACTTATTTCCCTCCCAGTCATATTGAGGTAAGTGAGTACATTCAAAACCTAGAACGTTATATCAATCAACCTGATACTGATTTTCTTAAGTTTCCAGTTGTTGCTAGGGCAGCAATTATTCATGCACAGTTTGAATCAATTCACCCATTTTTAGATGGAAATGGTCGTGTTGGAAGAATTTTGATTCCGACATATTTTAGATTGTACGATGAGAAAGTATTATCAAATATTTTTATAAGCCAAGAATTAGAACAAAGTAAATTTGAATATTACAATATGCTTAATGCTACACGTAAAGACAACCCAGATTGGGTGGGATGGATTATGTACTTTATGAAGTCTACTATACGATCGTTAGACCAAACTCAAGATAAATTTGAAAGATTAAATGCGTTATATGAAATGATTTCAAAGGATAATGATCCAAGTTATGAAAAGGTTCAAAATGTATTATTTAGATATCCTATCTTAAATGTGAAAATAATTGTTCAGGAGACATCTTTAAGTCCTCAAACTATTAGAAGAGTTTTAGATGAGATGGTAGAAAAACGAATTATTACAAAAGGATACGGCAAACGAAACATTAAGTATTACTTCTATGAGCTGATTAGGATTATTGCTTAGAGTAATGATATATGATTGTCGTGAGTTAATAAA
>CAZOSE010000247.1:2032-2689 GCA_964582385.1 uncultured Lachnospiraceae bacterium | reverse complement strand
AAGTTTTACAACTTTAGATTGGTTATATGAATAGTATTTAGCTAAGGAGGCTTTTAAATGGAAAAGAATATGCCAAGGGAAATGACCGGTGCAGAATTAAAATCTATGTTAAAGAGTTCGATTAACTTAAAAAGTCTTGGTGGGGTTAAAAGTCCGGGACTGAAACTGAAAGAAGATGATCTAAAATGGTGGAGGGACAAAAAAGTAGGAATGTTCTTTCACTGGGGTTTGTATTCTATTTTAGGTAGAGGCGAATGGGTTCGTCATAATGAGCAATTGCCTAAAGAAGAATATGAGGCACTTGCAAATGAATTTGATCCTCAAGATTTCGAAATGAGTGAATTAACTGACTTAGCTAAGGATCTAGGTGCTAATTATATGGTAATGGTAACTAAACATCATGATGGGTTTTCCCTTTGGGACAGCCCTTCATGTTACGAGGATTTTACCAGCTATAAAACAGCATCAGGAAGAGACTTTGTACAAGAGTATGTAGATGCATGTAGAGAAGCAGATTTAGGTGTAGGATTATACTACTCTCCAATGGACTGGAGATTCCCAGGTTATTTTGATCCTATTGGAAAACCAGAAAATGCACAATTAATGAAAGACCAATGTTATAGCCAAGTAGAAGAACTATGTAGTAAATACGGTCCA
>CAZOSE010000247.1:0-2022 GCA_964582385.1 uncultured Lachnospiraceae bacterium | reverse complement strand
TGGTGCCTGGCTAAACCATAGTGGAAGTGATACATCTAGCGCTTGGTTTTGGGAACCTGTTAAGTTAAATGAGATTGTACGTAAATATAATCCTAAAACTGCAATAAACCCACGTTCAGGTTGGGAAGGTGACTTCTACTGTGATGAAGGTTCCCATGAAATTAGCGGAAATATAATTCCTGTTCCTTGGGAAAAAAATATGTGTATTTGCAGTGGTTCATCATGGGGTTGGATGGAAACAGATCCAGTTTCTGATTTTGACTGGTTGATTAAAATGCTAGTAAACGTTGTAACTAGAGATGGTAACATTCTTCTTAATGTTGGACCAGATAGAAACGGTAAATTATCTGATGAAGTAACTAACCGTGTAAGAGAAGTTGGCGATTGGTTGAGAAAATATAGCGAAAGTATATATGGAACAAGAGGTGGCCCACTTCAACCTGTAGATAATGTTTATGGTACTACTTATAACAAAGATATGGTATATGTACATGTTCTAGACAGGGACAAGTTTGAAGGGCTTAAACTTCCGAATGTTGAAGCGAATATCGTAGAATGTACAACCTTTGATGGTATAAGTCTTGATTACACACAAGACCAAGAAGGAATAACAATTAATCTTCCAAAAGACTTAAAGGCAGAAGTTGATACAATCATAAAACTAAAGCTTGATAAGGAATTAGAAGAGCCAGAGCCACATGAAATATATTTTACAGGTAGGGAATAATAGGAGGCATTAAATATGTATTATGGAGTTTCGTATTATCCAGAACATAAAAACCAAGAGGATTTAAAACATGACATCCGCTTGTTAATAGAATCTGGTATTAATACGGTTAGAATGGGCGAATTTGCCTGGAGCAGATTTGAACCAGTAGAAGGTGAATTCCATTTTGAATGGTTGGATACAGTTATTGATGAACTTGGAAAAGCTGGATTAAAAACATTAATGTGTACACCTACTGCATGTCCACCGGCATGGATGATTGAAAAACATCCTGATATTTTATATGTGGATAACCGAAGGATAACAAGACCTTTTGCTGGAAGAAGACATTATTGCTATAACAATGAGCATTACCGTGAGTATTCAGCACGTATTACAGAAGAAATGGCTAAGCATTATGGAGATCACCCATATGTTTCAGGCTTTCAAATTGATAATGAATTAGCTCAAGAAGGTACAGGAAGATGTTCTTGTCCAGTGTGTACCAGTAAGTTTCGTGATTGGTTAAAGGATAAATATAAAAATATTGAGACTTTAAATGAGAGAACTGGGGGAGTTTTCTGGTCCCAAGAGTATACTAACTTTTCTCAGATTAACCCACCTGTAAACACTATTGAAGTTGGTGCACAAGATCAGATTAGAGCATTCTATGAAAATCCTTCAATTCGTTTGGATTTCGAAAGGTTTTCAAGTGATAGCCTTATCGGATACCAGGATATTCAAACAAGAATATTGAAAAAGTATACAAAATATCCTGTAACAACAAACGCAACAGGCTTGGCGACTAATAGTATAGATTATTATAAAGGAACTAAGGAACTAGATTGCTATGGTTTCGATTATTATCCTGGTTTACGTGATGCAGCTGTTGATTCCTTCCCTTATGCATTTGCTAGAGGAATTAAGGGTGGAAAACCTTTCTGGGTAATGGAATTCATGTCTGGTGGAGGCCATAGACTTAGTGGTTCAGGTCGTTTACAGCCTAATCCAGAAGCTTTAAAACAGGCAGTTATCCAGTCTTTTGCCCATGGTTCAGAAATGATGCTTCATTTCCAATTTAGAACTTTTCCTTTTGGAGCAGAGCAACTTAACTATGCAATTGTAGACATGGATGGAGTGCCAAGAAGAAGATATTATGAGATGCAAGAAACTGCAGAAATACTAAGGAATTTAGAACCTCTAACATCGGCTAATGAATTCGGTAATGAAGTAGCTATATGTGTAGATTATGATAGCCATTGGGCACTACGAATTAAACCAGTAAATGATCCTGAATTTAACTACTTAGACTACTG
>CAZOSE010000246.1:0-2691 GCA_964582385.1 uncultured Lachnospiraceae bacterium | reverse complement strand
TTTGTTTTCATCAATAATAAAATCACTTAATATATCCATTAGTTCATTTCTTGAAACTGCATCTAACCCGCTTGTTGGTTCATCTAATATCAATAGATCGGCGTCTAATAATCGCTTCTTTTATTTGCTCTTTAATCTGTTCATAAATAGGAATACCTGCTGTATTAGATATTGTTATATTCAATTAATCACCTCAGTGTTCATATATCTTATGAACAGTATAAACGCCTTATAAACACTTGTTAATAACTTTTTATTTTAATGAAAAAAAATGGCCCACCTTGTAATTTACAAAGTGAACCAATTATGTCTTCCCTATGTCTTACTAATCCCCGAAAATAGTTCTTTTTTTCTTTGTTTTAAACCAACCTCGTGATTATTATTATAAAAACCTATAATTTCAAATAAGATTCCCAAGAATGTCAAGCATTCCACATAGAACTCCACTTGCAATAGAAACAATAGAATCAAGTTTGTCCCCTTGGCTTGACAGCAAATCTATCTGATTATCAAGGTCATAGATTACCCTATCAAAGTCAAATTCAAAGTTAATATTATCTTCATTGTATTTTTGAAGCTCAACTTGTAAATTATCAGTTTCTTTCATTTTATTAGCCTCCTTCATTTTTTATTTTATTATTAAGCAGTCATTATTGGTATCTTTAATAGCTTCATTAAGCGGAAGAGATATTTCACTTGAAACTTCTAAAGAATTTATTTTTAGTATGGGTGGAGTTGCTGGAGCTGGATATGTTTTCAGGCTTGCAGCGCAACAATCGTCAAAACTTCTAAACGTAGTATGGCCTGGATCTGGAACAACAGTAAGTTCTTTAATAGCAGCTTATTTAGCTATTGTCAACGCTTCATCAAAATGGACCCAAAGGATGATAGGTTGGGATCAGATTCTTGACTAGTTAAATATCTTTTTTGAAGATACACTAAAGAAATAAAAATATGGATTTTATGAATAACTGCTATGCAATCATTATTAATCTAAAAACATATCTAAAAATAGTTTTAATTTGGCAAAATCCTTAACCTGTAATGATGAAACACAAACTATTTCACACTATCACAATAGCTATTCGCTGGTTAATTCTCCTTTTATAATCAATCGTTGATCTGGGTTTATCATAGGATGACAGGTTATTAAAGTAATTTCTTTTTGGTCTTCCTCACTTTTTAATACCCATGTTTCTTCTGGTTGTACATATAGCTTGTCGGTTATTTCATACTTGAATATATTATCCCTAGTAGTAACTTCAATTATATCACCCACATCAAGTTCATCTAGTCTGTTAAAGTTTCTACCGTATGTATGGCTTCTATGACCTGCTAATGAGTAGTTTCCCTCAGTACCTACTGGTGATGTCTTGTCTAGACTTGCTATGGATATAGATAAGTTCTCTTTACTAGCACCTTTAAGAATAGGTAGATTTAAATCTATCTTGTCAATTGATAACATGCCATCAATTTCCTCTGTGTTTTCTTGGTTTACTTGCTCATCTTGTAAACCATCAAGAACATATGATGGATTTTCACCTTCAAATAAATTGTTATAATTTAAATCGTTATAATCTGTATCATTTGTTTCATTAGCAAAACCACTATTATCAATTACAGCTAGACTCTCTTGCCACTGGTTAAGTAGTTTTTGTTGTTGATAGTTTTGGTAGTATTCATTTGCCTTTGGGTATAATAGCAAGCATATTCCTACTAGTATTAATAATGTGGAGATAATCTTACCCTTCATATACTCATCTCATTTCTTCACTTTAAGTTATGGATATTATAAAAAATAAGGAGTTAGAGACAAGGTCCCTATCTCCTTATTTTTATATCCATTTAACATGGTTTACTTAAGTTTTGCATTGTACCTTTTCTTTTTAAATAATATACCTACTAGTATTAAGCCTAAACCGCCTAAATAAAATCCTAAAGAACTATTTTCTCCTGTCTTTGGCAGTTTATCAAAGAAATCTCCCCCTAAACCTGTAGATGGATCTTCATAGGTATTTGTAAATTCTACTGGACCATCTTTATATTCTGCCCTTGCAGTAATATTACCTTCACGATCATCTTCTACCTGGACAGTAATTGCAAATTCTGAATCATCATATGTAATACCTTCTTGATTACCTTTTACTTCACGGATTATATAGTTAAACTCCCCTGCTATATCATAGCTTATTTCATCAAATATTATTTGGCCATCAGCGCCATTTTCTTTGGTTTGGACAACTTCCCCTTCTTGATCTACTAATTCAAATTCGAATTGACCATTTCGCAAGTCTTGCCCTTCTAGTTTCTTACTTCCTTCAAATACCAGGCTGTCTGGACTAGGTGTATAGGTATTAGTGAATATAACTGGCCCGCCAATATAATTAGCAGTGGCTACAAGTTGACCTTCTTCATTATCTATAACATCAACAACAACTGTATAGCTTGTCGTATCATATGTCACACCTCCTTGTAAGCCTTCAAGTTCTTTAATAATATAAGTGTGTTTTCCGACTTTATCATAGCTAATCTCTTCAAAGATTACTTGACCTTCACTATTATTAGTTACTCTTTGAACTTCTTCACCAGATTCATCATTAAGTATGAATGTGAATTGGTCATCCCTTAACTCTTGGTCTTTAAGTATTTTTTTAACTTCGATAACTATACTATTTGGCGCTGGAGTGTAAG
>CAZOSE010000245.1:1581-2698 GCA_964582385.1 uncultured Lachnospiraceae bacterium | reverse complement strand
CTATTTTGATTCGACTGCTAACGTCTCCGGTTCTACTTACACTCCAGATAAAGAAGCCGTAGACGCGGTCCTAGCACTCTGGAACAACGAGAATACGAGTATTTCCGTTGTTGCTCATTCACATCCTCGAGGATGCGTTTATCCTTCTGATCCAGATAACCTTATGTTTTCGAAGATCCTCGCAATAAACGAACTCGAATATATATTCGCCCTCATCGTACAAGTTCATCCGAGCTTGGATGGTAAGAAGGCTAAAATATATTGCTACGGATATAGGCAGACCGAAGATGGCATCCATTTTTACGATTTAGGATGTATCGACGAAAAACACTCAGAAGTCGAGCTTCCGGCAATTGAACTGCAAGAATCACATGATTCCGTCAAGGCTGAACGAGAATATCTTAGCCCTAATGGTATCGATCCGGAAATTATGAAACGCAAAACTATTATCGCAATTGGAACTGGTGGTTTCGCTCCTGTTCTTGAGCAAAAAGCGCGAGATGGCATTGGCAGGATTATTGCTATTGATGGAGATGTTTATGAAAAAAAGAATCTGGTTAACCAGGCAGCATATTATTCAGACCTCGGCTTATTCAAGGTAGACGCCTTAAAGCGGAGACTATGCTCCATTAATCCAGATATCGAAGTAATAAATTGTGCCAGATATCTCGATGATGATTTTACCGACAATGAGTTTGAAGAAATTGTCGGGGATCAGTTATTTACCAATCCGAAAGATATCTTACTCTGCGCAAGTACGGATAGTTTCGAAGCTCAGGCTAGGATTGCAGGACTTGCAATGAAGTACGGTTTACCATTCATGGCATCGCAAATGTACGCCGGAGGTGTTGGAGCGGAAGTCGTATTTACTTATCCAGGCATTACGCAAAGTTGTCCCCGGTGTGTCCTCAAAGGGCGTTATGACGCCTATAAAAGCGGATACCGGAACACCGTCACATCAGCAGGTACTCCTATTTCCTCCGTTGCTTACGCAAATGGATTGGAAGGCCAGATATCTTCGATGTTACTTCTTTACGGTGAAGGAGATAACAGGTATACACATATGCTTGACCGAGTCAAAGACCGTAACTTGGTAATTATGAAGATATCTCCAGAT
>CAZOSE010000245.1:617-1571 GCA_964582385.1 uncultured Lachnospiraceae bacterium | reverse complement strand
CTTTTCCATAATGCTATGGATGAGACATATTCTTTCTTCGGCGAAGTGGTTTGGATTCCGCAGACCGCCGTTAGTGTCGCAAATGGCTCTGATGAAAATTGCATCCTTTGCCACGGACTGGAAGATTTGTCACTGTTAAAAGGCTCTATTTCAGATACAAGGAAGGTGATCGAATGGAAAGAATACCACTAAATGTTTTTAGTACTCTATCTGACCTCGCAATGTTCCAAATTAAAAAGCTGGTCGATCAGACTGGCGTAGATATTGAGCGCCAATCATATATGTTTAAAACCCTATTTCCACCAAGCTGCACTCCCCGGGAAATTGACCTACATATGTATAAATCTGACGGGAAGTACCATATGCGAGTTGATCCTCATTTTAGATATGACGGTACCAATTTTAACTTAAATCTTCTTGCGGACTGCGGTGATGCTTACTGGGATAACTGGCAGGTTTTTGAAAGCGCACTTAGATCTTTAACAGCGGAGGAGCCTCCTCCTCCGCTCGAAGATTCATCGACTCCTGGTATTTTCGACACGACTGAGCTTACGAACTGGGATGAGATTGCTGTCTCAGATACTACGAACATTAAGATACCAAATTATGAAGATATCCGCGATAAATTATCTCAAGTAATAATTGGCCAGGATGAATGCATTGAAACGATATCGTATATCGTGACGCAGCACTTGTTGAAAAAGAAGCCGACAAAACCGGTCTCTATTCTTGCATCCGGTCCGCCCGGTGTTGGTAAATCTGAGACTGCAAAGGCACTCGCTAAAATATTGACTGAATCAACAGGGCGAGAATACTCAACTGTCTGGATTGACCTGAATAACTTCACCGAGAAGCATACGGTTTACCGTCTGATAGGCGCTCCAGCCGGATACGTTGGCTATGATGATGAATGTGTATTTCAAGCTGTAGCCAAGAACCCCTATACTATTATGA
>CAZOSE010000245.1:0-607 GCA_964582385.1 uncultured Lachnospiraceae bacterium | reverse complement strand
GCGATGAGCTGGATAAAGCACATCCCGAAGTAATCAAAACATTTATGGCGGTACTGGACGAGGGGCGTTGCGCCTCAAGCAAGCCACTTCCGGATGGAACTCGCGAATTTGACTTTAAGCAATGCATTTTCTTTTTCACTTCAAACTACGACCTTACTTCTAATAAACCAAATAAGCGCAAGATCGGATTTGCAATTGCAGAAAAATTAGATACGGTCGAGATGGAGAACGATGAAGTTCGCATTAGTTATAAAGAGTCGAATAGCTCCACGGCAGTCGAAGAACCTTTGCCGCTTCGTATTTTCCGGCAGACCGAATCTGCTCGTAAGGAATTCGTTAATGTCGGCGTATTGCGGGAAATCGCATCAAGATTTCAATGTTTCGTAAACTATGGGCCGTTATCTGCTAAGGCTAAGACCCGTATTCTCGCGAGACAAATTATTGATACGGGATTTGAATACTCCCACGCTATTTCATATATAGCACCAAGCATCATGCAAGGAATCATCGATGCCGCAATGTCCGGCGACAGTCTGACTGTTAGGTCGTTCCGGGCAATCATCGAGGGCTACTTAGCTCCGGTTTTTGCTACCACGGAAATTTTAGA
>CAZOSE010000244.1:1269-2708 GCA_964582385.1 uncultured Lachnospiraceae bacterium | reverse complement strand
GAAAGAGAAAAATAATAATAAAAATACTAAAGCTGACAATACAAAAGACAAACCTTCATCATTAGTTAAGCTAGAAAAGATGATGAAACAAGAAGATTCAAAAAAACCGGGAGAGAATAATAAAAGCTTAGACTACTATATCTTGTTTTTCCCCCTTGCCTTATTGTATTTTGAATTAGTATTACATTTGATAATATATAAAGAGCTAGGCCAAAATTCCATATTTAGATTTTTATTTCCTATTCCAATAGGGATATTTTTACTTCTTATTACTAGATTGTTTACAGACAAAATAAACCATGCTTTAACATGGGTTTTTACTGTTATGCTTAGTATTATTTTTATGGTTCAATATGTATATTATAATATTTTTACTGTCTACCTATCCTTGTATACAATAGGAGCGGTAGGTATAGATGCCTTTGAATATACTAATACCATTTTTTCTGCAATAAAAGAAAGTGCACTTGGTATTTTACTCTTACTAGTGCCACTAGTAGTTTTAATAATTTGTTCAAAGTATTTTAATTACCATAGGAAAGACAGATATACACAGGTTATTACATTGTTTTCTGGGATTCTTATCTATATAGTAGCAGTGATTTTACTTCCAGTACTAGGAAGGGGAACCTTTAGTCCCTATGATTTGTATCATAATACTTGGGAACAAGCAATGAGCGTTGAAGCATTAGGCCTTTTGCCTACAACAGGGAAAGAGCTTGCTAGATTTGCTGGACTAGATAAAGGTGACTCTTTAGATGATATTGGCTATGTACCAGTTTCAGGAGGAGAGGAAACAAGTGAATCAGAATCTGAAGTTAAGGCCCCTGATTCTGAGGTTGATGATGAGACCCAAACTAGTAAAGAGCCGGAAATACCTGTAACTCCAACACCTGAACCAATAGATAATTCACCCAATGTGTTAGATATTAATTATCCAGAATTGATTTCAAATGAAAGCAATTCCCAATTAAAAACTATGCATGAATACTTTGCAAATGAAAAACCAACACTAAAAAATGAATATACAAGAATGTTTGAAGGATATAACTTAGTATTTATTACTGCAGAAGGCTTTTCTCCTTATGCCGTGGATAAGGAAGTGACACCTACACTTTATAAGTTAGCAAACTCGGGATTTGTGTTTGATAATTTCTATACCTCCCTTTGGTGGTCTAGTACTATCGATGGAGAATATGTTGCTCAAACAGGTTTGATTCCAAAACCTGGAGTAATTAGCTTTCATAAATCAGCAGAGAATTATATGCCTTTTGCTTTTGGTAATCAGTTTACAAATCTAGGATATAATGTGAAAGCATATCATAACCATACTTATTCTTATTATAAAAGGGACATCCTGTATCCAAATATGGGATACAATGACTATAAGGGTGTGGGTAATGGTTTAGACATTAAAATTACATGGCCTGAATCTGACC
>CAZOSE010000244.1:0-1259 GCA_964582385.1 uncultured Lachnospiraceae bacterium | reverse complement strand
AAGTTATTGATAACCAGCCTTTTCATACTTATTATATGACTGTTAGTGGACATATGAATTATACATTTGAAGGTAATAGTATGTCTGCAAAAAACAAAGCAGCGGTAGAACATTTACCATATTCCGACGAGGCCAAGGCATATATAGCATGTAATGTGGAATTAGATAAGGCCTTAGAAAAGCTTATCAAAGAGCTTGAAAACAAAGGAATTGCAGATAAAACAGTTATTGCCCTTAGCACTGACCATTATCCTTATGGTTTAGAAAAACAACATATTGATCAGATAGCTGGACATGAAGTTGAGGAGCATTTTGAATTATATAAGAACCACTTTATATTATGGTCTGCTGATATTAAAGAGCCTATTATTGTTGAAAAACCAGGCTCTAGTATAGATATTATACCGACCCTATCTAATCTTTTTGGACTTGATTATGATTCAAGATTATTTGCGGGGCAAGATCTTTTATCAACATCTGATCCCTTGGTTATATTTTCTGATCGTAGTTATATAACTGATAAAATAATGTATAATAGCAAAACAAAAGAAGTGATTAATTTAACTAGTGAGGCTATTTCTCAGGAATATATAGATAAAATTAGTACAATAGTTAAAAACAAATTCTTGATTTCTGAAAATATTTTAGACCATGATTATTATAACCATATAGGTTTGGATAGATAGGAGGCAGCTTTTGAATATTTCTGATAAGCAAATTGAAGAATTAGCTGAGTTTGCAAAAATTGAACTTAACGATAATGATAAAGATAAGTATAAAAAAGATTTAGACAAACTAATTAGTTCTCTAGATATAGTAAGGAATGTAGATGTAAGGGATATTGAGCCTGTGGTCTATGTCCATGACAGTCAAAATGTTTTTAGAGATGATATTATAGAAAATGACAATTATGAAAAAAACCAAGAAGTTGCATTAAAAAATGCTCCAAATAAAAGGGACGGCTTTATAGTAGTACCAAAAATTATTGAATAAGCTAGTAAAATACTTGGTTAGAACGAGGAAAATACTATGGATTACACTAAATTCACTGCTTTAGAACTAGGTGAAATGATAAAAAATAAAAAAGTTTCTACAGTTGAAGTTACAAAAGCCCAAATTGAATATATAAAAGAAAAAGAAGGTTTATACAATTGTTTTATATCTGTTATAGAAGATGAAAGTTTAAAAAGGGCAAAAAAGGTTCAAGAGAAGATTGAAAAAGGAAAGTATATAGATTCGCCCCTTGCCGGGGTTCCAAT
>CAZOSE010000243.1:0-2714 GCA_964582385.1 uncultured Lachnospiraceae bacterium | reverse complement strand
CTGATCTAAAACCTACACCTTCTACTTCAAATCCATCAAAGCCCCAATCAGCATCCCCTTCAACATAGAATTGTCCAGTTGTTCCTGTTTGAATACCAATTTTAGTATCCTTAGATAGTCCTTTAAGAATTTCTTCCATATCTTCTGGAGTTTTACAGTCATCAAATCTTGTATCAGATTCTAATACAACTACCTTTTGTGAAGCATTGTAGTAAGAGTCTGAAAAGTTAACGGATTCTTTTCTTTTTTCATTAACTGTTAATCCTGCCATAGCTATATCAGCTTTACCTTGACCAACAGAAAGAACAACAGCATCGAAATCCATATTGCTTATTACAAGTTCCACACCAAGTTTATCAGCAAGTAGTTTAGCTATCTCCATATCAACACCAGTAAATTTATCACCTTTCATAAATTCAAATGGTTCGAATGCAGCATTTGTTGCAACAATTAGCTGTTCCTTACTTGAATCTAACTTTCCACCGTCGATTACCCTAGGTTCACCGTCACCAAAATAATTGTTTAGAATTTCTTCAAATGTACCATCTTCAACGATTTCTGCAATAAATTCATTAACATCTTCTAATAGTTGTTCATTATTCTTATCAACACCAAATGCATATTCTTCTTGTGTTAACTGTATATCGATAACTTTTACTTTTGAGTTAGGTTCTTTGTCTTTATCCTTTACATCCCCAGAACCACATGCAACTAGACTAATTGAAAACACACTTAATACCAACAACATCATTATCTTTTTCATAAATAATCTCTCCTTTTTATATCATGGTGTATACTTATGCAACATCACGACTTTCTTAATAATCATAAGAATAACGCACTTTTTCGTTTTTGTCAACCTGATTTTATACTATTTTATGCATAATTATTAGTTATATTCTGTATATTTTTTTATTTTACTTACTCATTAATTGGTGATATAATAGCTTGGGTAAATTGATTATGGACATATTTATCATTAATTTGATAGATTTACTAGATATAATGTGATAATATCATATAGTACTGTTAATTAAATTTGTTTACTCTTATTTTACATGTATTAAAGGATAATAAATTAGAAATCTAAGGAGAGTGTTACTTTATGGAAAGACATTTAGGTACTGTTTCAAGAGGTATCAGAACCCCTATTATACAAAAAGGTGACAATATTGTAGATGTAACCGTAGATAGTATTATTACGGCTGCCAAGTATCATAACTTTGAATTACACGACAAAGATGTTGTTGCAATTACTGAATCTGTTGTTGCAAGAGCTCAGGGCAATTACGCATCTATAGATGATATCGCAACAGATGTTAATAACATATTCAAAGAAGATACAATAGGAGTTGTGTTTCCAATCTTAAGTAGAAACCGCTTTTCTACATGCCTAAGTGGCATTGCTAGAGGTGTAAAGAAAATTATTTTAATGCTAAGCTATCCTTCCGATGAAGTAGGCAATCACTTAGTTGATTTAGATACAATAGATGAACATAATGTTAATCCTTGGTCTGATATTCTTACGGAAGCTAGATATCGCGAACTCTTTGGATATCCAAAACATACATTTACAGGTATTGATTACGTTGAATATTACCGTGAACTTGTTGAAGCAGAAAATTGTGAATTAGAGATAGTCTTTGCAAATGACTGCCGCAAGATACTTGATTATACAAAGAATGTCCTTTATTGTGATATTCACACAAGGCATAGAACTAAACGTTTATTAATCGAAGCTGGTGTTAATAAGATATTTGGACTTGAAGATATTTTAACTTCACCTATTAATGGCTCTGGTTATAATGAACAATACGGGCTTCTAGGTTGTAACAAGGCCACTGATGATACAATAAAGTTATTCCCAAGGGATTGTCAGCCTATAGTAGATGACATTAAAAGAGTCATGTTTGATAAAACTGGCAAACACATTGAGGCTATGGTTTATGGGGATGGGGCATTTAAAGATCCTGTAGGTAAGATTTGGGAACTTGCTGATCCAGTGGTGTCTCCTGCTTATACACAAGAGCTTGAAGGACGTCCTAATGAAGTAAAACTTAAATATCTTGCAGATAATGACTTTTCTGAACTTAAAGGAAAGGATTTAGAAGAAGCTATAGCTGAATATATTCGTAATAAAGGTGAAGATTTGAAGGGCGATAAGTCTTCTCAAGGTACAACACCAAGATGTATTACTGACTTGTTAGGTTCTTTAGCAGACTTAACATCAGGAAGTGGAGATAAAGGAACACCTGTAGTCTTAATTCAAGGTTACTTTGATAGTTTCGCACTATAGATAGAGTAGGTAAAAACAACTTCACAAAGTGTATGAAAAAGGGCCCCTGGGGCCCTTTTTCATACACTTTGTGAAGTCATTTTTCTACAACTAATGGGCGCATCATGTCGTTGTCTTCGTGTTCTAGTAGGTGGCAGTGCCATACATAATCTCCGGCATGTTCTTTAAAGTGCATTATAATTGATGTTACTTGGCCGGGTTCAGCGGCTATTGTGTCTTTTTTACCCGTTTCGTATGGTAGTGGTGGGCTTAAACTTTTTAAGTCGAGGATATAATTGCCATCTTCGTCAAAGTCTTCTTCGGTGAATACTTTTCTTCCTAGTACTTGAAAATGTACTAAATGAATGTGGATTGGGTGAGGGAAGTCGAAGTTGTTAACTAGATGCCATATTTCCATGGTGTCTAGCTTTGGTTTTTC
>CAZOSE010000242.1:0-2744 GCA_964582385.1 uncultured Lachnospiraceae bacterium | reverse complement strand
AGAATTAGTTTCAGGATCCATCATTTCTACATAGTCTTGGGGCATATAGGCCGGGTTCAAGTTGTTATTTAATACATGCTTATAAATTAACCTAAGCAAGGTTGTTTTACCACAACCATTTCCTCCTATAATGCATATCTTTTTCGGTCCAAATACTTCAAGTTTAATATTCTTACTTAAAATTTTATATCCTGCCCTAAGCTCATCTAAATGTAAATATGCGACCTCTTTCCCACTTGGAATATTTAAAACTTGATGAAAGGCAACATTGATACCCTCTTCAGAAGAAGGCCTTTTTGTCATATTATCCTTTTCCCTTTCAAAGCGCCTTCCCATGGATTTTACCGAGTGCATTTTCTTTTTCAGTAATCTTCCTCTTGATGGGTCTTGCCTTGAAATAGTGTTTTGCTCATGCTCTACCCGCTGATATATCTGGCGGTATTTATCCATTTGTTTATTATATTCTTCCATTTCTTTTCTAGCAATTTGCTCTTGATGGGATATTCTCCTTTCTCTATTACTAACGTATTCACTATACCCCATTTTACTTATAGTGTACTGGGGCTTAGACTTTCTTATTAGTTGTTCAAAATGAATGACTGTATTAGCACAATTTTCAAGAAGGGTTTCATCATGAGATACAAACATAATTGGAATTGACAGGTTAAGTATAAACTCTTCAAGCCATTTTACTGATTTAATATCTAAATCATTAGTTGGCTCATCAAGTAAAAGTATTGTTGGCTTTTGCATCATAAGACATAGAAGTTGAAACTTTATTTTTTCTCCACCTGAAAGCTGATGAAGCCTTATGTCTTCTGCAATCCTATCCTCATCTAATTCCATTTGGTCAAGTAAACTATAAAATTCCCCGTAATCGAAAGTAAATGAAGAAACATATTTTTCAAAATACTGGGCAGTAGTTAATTTCCTACTTTCATCATCTATTTGTTGGGTAAGATAAGCAATTATTTCACCCGTTTTATTAATCTGACCATTAATTTCTATATAATCAGTAATTAATGATTCATCATATATTGCCTTTAACAAGGTGGATTTGCCGTTACCCTCCTCTCCTATTAACGCAACCTTTTGATTATCATTTAAAGCAAAGCTAAAATCAACAAGTAAGGCTCTTAAATCCTTTTTCAAGTATAGGTCTAAATTCTTTATTACAAGCATGTTATTCTCCTTCCTGGCTGCAAAAAAATGGGCAAACAAAAAAGCCTACTGCCATAGTAGACTTATACTTATCACTCTTATTAAAGATAATAGTCCTTAAAATATATATATATATGCCTAGTTAAAAACATCTAAAAAAGCTTATAGTTCTCACAGCAAAACTTATATACAATTTAAAAACTGAAATATCTCGTTAAGAAAAGCATGTACTATCTACTCAATATAGCAACCAAAAACAAGCCCAAAAGGACCTAGTTATTCAGTGTTAAGTTCTACCATATTGTTTAGTTGTTCATGCTTTCACCCCTTAACTTTTATATTTTCATAATATCATCTTTGTAAATTCATGTAAAGGGATTCCTATTAATAAATATGTCTTTTTTAAGAATCCAAATCTAGATTACAACAAGGATGAGATAATACCAACTAGTAAGCCTAAACCAATAAATAATATTGGGCTTTTTTTGAATCTAACAATTCCAACCACACTCACAGCAAAAAGTAGGATACTTTTAGGGTCTACTAGGGTTTCAAAACCAAGACTTACTGCTACCATCGCCATAAGAGCTAAGGAACCAGTAGCTACCCCCTTTAGAACCAGGGATATCCAGTTTACTTCCTTTAACCTATCGAAAATTGGACCAAGAATCAAGATTAAGATAAATGAAGGTAGGAATATACCTGCAGTTGCTAATAAACCACCTGATATACCATGTAATTGATACCCAACAAAGGTGGCTGTTGTAAGTACAGGACCTGGTGTAAACTCACCAACTGCTATTGCATCAATCATTTGGGAATTCGTAAGAAGACCTAACTTGTCAACAAATTCAGCTTGGACAAAAGCAAAGAGAACATAACCACTTCCAAATAACAATGCTCCTATTTTTAGAAATACTAAAAATAGTGTGGCCAAACTAATTGGTTCTATCATTAAGAGTTTGTTTTTTGATTCTAATAACTTTACACCAATAAAATATGCAAGGCCTGCTATAAGAAGTACAAGCACTTCTTCTAAGCCAACAATAGATAATATAATTGCCATAAGAAAAACCACAATTCTTTTTTTGTCTTCTATTAGAACTTTTGAAAGTTTAATAAATGCAGATAGAATTATAGCTGTAACGATTGGTTTTAGTGCACTAAATATAACTTGTACTTGTGAAAAATCACTGTATCTAGAATACAAAAATGCAACCAACATAACTATTATCATAGCTGGGAATATAAAGGCTATTCCTGCTGCAAATAAACCTGCTATTCCTGCCCTTTTCCAACCTATAAGTATTGCCATTTCAGTAGAATTAGGACCAGGAATTAGGTTTGTAAACCCCAGCAAATCTAAAAAGTCTTGCTTACTTAGCCATTTCCTTTTGTCTACAAATTCTTCTTCCATAAGTGCTATGTGAGCCGCTGGCCCTCCAAATGCGAATAAACCAAGTTTTAAAAATATACTAATAATTTCTTTTACCATGTCTTTCTCCTTATGTGTTTTTCATTTACCGATTTGAAATTATCCATAAAGGCGGTCTCAGTTATTTCTAGCTCTAAATTCCTTCCTT
>CAZOSE010000241.1:0-2799 GCA_964582385.1 uncultured Lachnospiraceae bacterium | reverse complement strand
AATAGGATTGAAAAATCCCTAAGAAAAAGAAAAGGAACTAATTCTTTATAACGGATTAAAAAGAAGGCTAGCTATTATGGTTGAAAGGCTAATGGAAAGAATAACTACCAGTATGGTATATATATCGAAAAGTGATATTCAGATTGCAAAACAATTGAAGATATACCACAGTAACAGAGCAAATCTTATTTATAATTCCATAACCCTTCCAGAAAAAATAAAAGGATGTTTAAGGGGTGAGTTAAGTCTAGATAATGATGTAAATATTATTGGACATATAGCTAGAGTTAGTGAACCAAAGAATCCTGTTAGATTTGTAGAGATTGCAAAAGAATATTTTATCTTATATCCAGATGATAATACAGTTTTTATATGGGTTGGTGATGGAAGACTTTTTGATGATATAAATAAATTAGTAGTAGAATATGGCCTTACAAATAAAGTGCGTTTTATTGGTTTTAGAGACCACGCTGAAAGATATATGAAAGACTTTAACTTGCTTTTGATGACCTCAGACTGGGAAGGGGTTCCGATTACAATTCTTGAGGCAATAGAATTAAAGATTCCAACGTTGTCTACTGATGTTGGGGGTATAGAAGAAATAATAGGAAGCAAAAATGTATATGATTTATCCCTAACGAATCAAGAGATTGCAAGAAAATTAAAGTCAGTTAACCTGCCCTTATATCATTCACATTCTGATATGCCTGAGAAATATGTGGAAATATATTTATCACATAAAAAATATACATAGAGATAAAGGGACAAGTAATCAGAAAAGGTGATGTTTTTGTCAGAGTATAGGGTGAGGTCAAAAGTTCGAAATGCGGCAATTTGGTCAGATAGTAGTTATATAATTCAAGCTTTAGATTATGTAGCTAATGCTTTAAAGATTTCGAAATTCAAAAATAATTACCTTGTAATAAAAGGTAAAAATGATAGTATAAAAGAATCATTACAAAAATCAAAATATATGGTAGATAAGGTAATTAAATATAGAAAGTTATTATTTAAAGTTAAAATTAAGGAAGAGATGTGAATCTATAATTTATGCATATGGAAAAAAGCGAGATCTCTGTATCCCACTTATGTTTGATGTTTGGTGTGGTAACCTAACAATACAACATATGTTTAAGACCTGCTACTAATTTTTTATAAAAAAGTGAAAAAGTTTAATTTAACGAAAAATGTAAGTGATATACTCTGTATATGCAAAGTATAAGGAGGAATTTCAAATGTATGAGCTTAAAACAAAGGAAAATGACAACAGCGTTACTGAATTTATTGAAAAAGTAGAGAATCCTCAAAAAAGAGCAGATGCTTATCAATTATTAGAAATTTTTTCTGAATCAACAGGATTAGATGCTAAGATGTGGGGAGAGAGTATGGTTGGATTTGGATCATATAAGTATAAATATGCTTCAGGTCACGAAGGAGTTGCTTTTCTTACAGGTTTTTCTCCAAGGAAAGCGAAGATAAGTTTATACCTTGATTTATGGGATCCCAAGGCTGGAATACTATTAAACAACTTAGGTAAACATACTAAAGGAAAGTCATGCCTTTATGTTAATAAGTTATCTGATATTGATACAGAAGTATTAAAAGAAATTATCAAACTATCTATAAATCTGCAAGGAAGAGATATACAGGGTAAATAATTAAATAAAGATATAATCATATTTGTACTTGCAAAAAATGAAAATTCCTATACAATAAAGGAGGTGTTTTAACTAAAGTGTATTTAGAAGATTTAAGACTGTTAATTATTAAGCAGTCAGAGAAAGGAATTTGAATGATTCAAGCAAGTAATATAACTCTTCGAATTGGTAAAAGGGCCTTATTTGAAGATGTAAACATAAAATTTACAGAGGGAAATTGTTATGGCCTAATAGGGGCCAATGGTGCAGGCAAATCAACCTTTTTAAAGATTCTATCTGGTTCTTTAGAAGCAACAAAAGGTGATATATTTATTACTCCTGGCCAAAGATTATCCTTTTTACAACAGGACCATTTTAAGTACGATCAATTTAGCGTACTTGATACGGTAATTATGGGGAATAAACGTCTTTATGAAATTATGAAAGAAAAAGAAGTCATTTATTCAAAGGAAGATTCCACAGATGAAGATGGTATAAAAGCCAGTGAATTATTAGATGGGTGGAATGCCGAATCTGAAGCAGCAACCCTTTTAAATGGTCTAGGCATAGAAACAGAGCTTCATGATAAGAATATGTCCGAATTAAATGGTAATGAAAAGGTTAAAGTCCTACTTGCCCAGGCATTATTTGGCAATCCAGATGTACTGCTTCTAGACGAGCCTACAAACCATTTAGATCTTGATGCAATTCGCTGGTTGGAAGAATTCTTAATTAACTTTGAAAATACAGTCATTGTTGTATCCCATGATAGGTATTTCTTAAATAAGGTTTGTACTCATATCGCAGACATTGATTATGCAAAAATTCAATTATATACAGGAAATTATGATTTTTGGTATGAATCAAGTCAGCTTATGGTGAAACAGATGAAAGATTCTAACAAGAAGAAAGAAGATAGAATCAAGGAATTACAAGAGTTTATCCAAAGGTTTAGTGCAAATGCTTCTAAATCAAAGCAAGCAACTTCAAGAAAAAAGTTACTAGATAAGATTGAGTTAGATGATATCAGGCCTTCAAGTAGGAAGTATCCTTATATAGATTTTAAACCAAACAGAGATATTGGTAATGAAGTGTTAACTGTAACTAATCTTTCAAAAACTATTGATGGTGTAAAAGTACTAGATAATATATCCTTTATTAT
>CAZOSE010000240.1:2419-2807 GCA_964582385.1 uncultured Lachnospiraceae bacterium | reverse complement strand
GAGAACAAAAGAAAAAAATATTTATTGTTGCTGAAGGAGATAAAACTGAGATAAAATATTTCCAAGGGCTAAAAGAGAATTTAATTAAGTTTATTAAAGTTCATATAAAACTTCCTTTTATTCCTTGACTTTATATTGAAAAAGATGGTAACTTTTGTTACTATTAAACCATGGTTTATATATTAAACCAAATAGAGTTAAGGAAGGAGTTCAAAAATGAATTTTATTGATTATTTTTCTGGTACATTAACTAGTGTTATATCTGCAGTAATCTATTTATTAATAGCGTTTCTAGTAGCTTGGATCGCTAAAGGTCTTGTAACAGGTGTACTTAACAAAGTTGGAGCTAAAGAAGTTTTATCTAAAGCTGGAATGGATGATAGTGAAA
>CAZOSE010000240.1:0-2409 GCA_964582385.1 uncultured Lachnospiraceae bacterium | reverse complement strand
AGTATTTTTGTTATTCCTCCCAGCAGTTTTGACAAGATTAGGTATGGAAAATGTAGCAACACCAATAACTTATGCAGTTTCTTTGGTAGTTGGATTTTTACCTAATTTATTAGCAGCAGGTGTTATATTGTTCATTGGAATATATGTTGCAAGGGTTGTAAAGCAACTATTACATGTATTGCTAAAAAAGCTAGGACTAGACAAGCTCCAAGAGAAGTTAGGTGTTGAGGCAAAGTCTGAAGGCAGTACCTTTGCAGGGGTTATATCTGGAATTGTTTATGTTCTTATATTAATTCCTGTTATTTTAGCAGCTATCGAAGTTCTTGGAATTGACGCTATTTCAGGGCCGGCAATGGCTATACTTACACAAATTTTTGGCTATTTACCAAGTGCATTTGCAGCAGTCATTTTATTTGTTATTGGCTACCAAATTTCTAAAATACTTGCACAGGTTCTTGAGAGTGTACTTTCAAGTATAGGAGCAGACAAGCTTGTAGAAAAACTTTATCCATCCTACGAGGAAAAAGAAGTGAAACTATCACTTTCAAAGGTAATTAGTGAGATTGTAAGATGGTTTATTCTGCTTGTATTTTTTATTGAAGCAGTTAATCTGCTAAGGCTAGAGATATTAACAAATATTGGTGCAGCTATTATTGGCTACTTACCAATACTTATTGGAGCAATAATTCTAATGGGTCTAGGTCTATTAGTGGGTGCTTGGTTAGAAAGCCTAATTGTTAAGCATTCTCCTAAGCATAAAACCATAGCCCTAATTACAAAAATAATAATTATTATATTTGCAGTGTTCATGACATTATCACAGCTTGGATTAGCAGGAGACATTGTTAATGCAGCATTTATAATTATTCTAGCAGCACTAGCAATTGCCTTTGCTATATCATTTGGTATCGGTGGAAGAGATTTCGCTAAGAATCGATTGCAAAAGTTAGAAGATAAACTAGATGAGAAGAGTGAAGAAATCTAAAGTTTTGATTTGTTAATAGTTATTACATAATACAAGATACATATTTTAAGTTAAAAGTTACATATTTCAAGGTTACAGTAATTTTGTCTAGCAGCTAGTAGTGGGCTAGGGAAGTTTCTGTGACCTTGTTTTTTATGCTTTATTTGCAAGTCTTTTGAGACATAAATTTGAAAAATCAAAAAGTATGATGAATACAAAACAGGGAGTGCAAAATAAGGGAGATATCTATTTAGGATTATTGCAAAAAGTCAATGAAGACAAGATAGTCATTGCAGTTAGCACTATTGGGCCAACACATTCTTGGGCAGAGGGAGTGCTATACAATGCAGAAAAGGAATTAAAAGAGGTAACTAAAAGAAATAACTGGACCTATATTTGCCGTGTGGGAAACGATTCTAATGAACAATCAGAGCAAGTAATAGAACTTATTGATATGGATGTGGATTGCATAATTATGCTTCCTATGGATGGTGCATCTTTAAAAACAGCTGCTAAAAATGTACAAGACGCAGGAATACCCCTGGTTATATTTGATAGGGAAATACCTGACTTTGCACCAACAGCGACAATAAAGGGGGATAACCAGGGCATAGGTGCCATGACAGCGACAATTTTTAATGAAATATTCCCAGAAGGCACGTGTGTACTTGAGATAATGGGAGACACATCAACGGTTCCTTTTCAAAGAACAGATGGCTTTGATGAATCAATTAATATGAATTTTACAAAAGAACAAATTGGATATACAGGATGGCAAAGAGAATATACTAGAACTATTTTCAGAAAATGGATTAACTTACAAAGTCAGGAAGGGATAAATAACGTAGGTGCAATATATACTCATGATGATGAAATTGCCTTAGGCGTATTAGATATTTTAGAAGAATATAAAAGTAATGAGAACTTGATTAAAGAGTTTAAGAATTTAAAAGTAATAGCAGGTTCTTCAGGCTCTCAAGAAATGTTTCATAGAATTCAAGAGGAAGAACAATATAATTTATTTTCCCTTACTTATTCTCCCAAGATGATGCGAGAAGCTATAAAAACTGGGGAAAAAATTATAAAAGGTGAGGAATATGAGGAAATGATCATTTTCCCTACTATAGAGGTTAATAAAGATAATGTGGATGAGTTTTTTGATGCAAACTCACCTTTCTAAAAAGGATGATTATACTTATGCATAAACTAGTAGTAGTAGACGACGAATTGGCAATAAGGAAAGGTATGTGTAATTACATAGATTGGAAGGCAATGGGATTTGAAATTGTAGCCGACTTTGAAGATGGTAAAGAAGCCATAGAATATGTTACAAACAACGTCGTAGATGTTATTTTAACAGATATTGAAATGGCAGAGGTTTCAGGCTTAGACCTTGCTAAATATGTACATGATAATAAGTTGCTAACTAAAGTTGTGATAATTAG
>CAZOSE010000239.1:0-2893 GCA_964582385.1 uncultured Lachnospiraceae bacterium | reverse complement strand
GCCTCCCTGGTTCCATCACAAAAATCATAACCAACACACCCATGAAAATGAATATCTGTTAGCCCAGGAATCGCATACAAACCCGTCCCATCAACAAGCACATCATCCTGCGGCCTTGATTTCGCAAAAAACTCATCCTCTATATAAATATCCTCAACATGAAACTTGTAATCTTCCTTATACACTTTAACATTCTTAATTATCATAAAACCATTCCTCCTTACTAATATAAAACACCTAATTAAGTTTTTGCTTTAAAATCTCATTAACTAAAACAGGATCGGCTTTCCCCTTCATTTTCCTCATTACTTGCCCCATTAAATGCTTAAAAGCCCTATCTTTCCCACTCCGATAATCAGATACCGAATCTGGAAACTCATTAATTACTTCTTCAATTATCTTAATTAATACATCCTTGTCATCTACTATCCCAAGTTTATGATCATTTATATATACTTCTGGATCTATATCTTTATCAAATACAACTTCAAACACTTCTTTTCCAATTGTCCTATTGATTTTCCCCTTATCAAGTAAAGTAATAAGCTTCGCTAAGTTTTCTGGACTAAAAGGAATATTTTCCTCTTGAACCCTTCTATCCCTTAACAACCTCATTGTTTCAACAATTATCCACTTAGAAACTTCTTGGGGATTACCACATATAGCAATAGTTCTCTCGAAAATATCAGCTAAATATTTGGAGCTAGTAAGTATATTTGCATCATAGTTTGGAAGATTAAACTCTTCAATATATCTTAATACTTTCTCTTCTCTTAGTTCTGGCTGTTGTTCTTTTATCTTGTTAAGAAAGCTTTTGTCTACTACAAATGGTGGTAAGTCAGGATCAGGAAAATACCTATAATCCTTTGCATCTGCCTTTGAACGAAGAGCATCACTTGTACCTTTAGAGTCATCCCATCTTCTAGTTTCTTGAATAATACTAATTCCATTTTCTAATAGGTCTACTTGCCTTTGGCTCTCATAATCAATAGCCCTTCCTATAGCTTTAAATGAGTTGATATTCTTCATTTCTGTTCGATTACCAAGTTCCTTTTGTCCTTTTTCTCTTACAGACAAGTTAATATCCACCCTAAAAGAACCTTCTTGCATTTTACAATCAGATACACCAAGGTAACTAAGTATCAACCTTAGTTTCTCTAAAAAGATGGTTACCTCTTCTTTAGTTTTCATATCGGGTTTTGTTACTATTTCAATTAAAGGAACTCCACTTCTATTATAATCTACAAATGAATATTCAAGGTCCTGGTCATGAATTGATTTTCCTGCATCCTCTTCCATGTGAATTTCATGTATTCCAATATTCTTAATTTTACCATCTAAATCTATCTCTAGATTCCCATCATAACAAATTGGCAAATAAAGTTGTGAAGTCTGATATGATTTTGGTAAATCAGGATAGAAGTAATTCTTTCTATCAAACCTTGAGTATTCACGAACCTTACAATTAGTGGCCAAGCCAGCTGATATAGCAAACTCTAATACCTTCTTATTCAAAACTGGAAGTGTACCTGGCATTCCCATACATACAGGGCAAGTTTTTGAATTTACTTTTCCACCAAATTCAGTAGAGCATCCACAAAAAATCTTACTTTTTGTAGAAAGCTCCACATGTACTTCCAAACCAATCACTGTTTCATACTTATCCATTCTGTCCTCACTTTTGTAACTAACACATATTTCTTTCTAAGCTATAAGCAGCCCTTATAATATCCTTTTCCCCAAACTTCCTTCCCATTAGCTGCATACCAATGGGTAATCCTTCCTTGTCTTTTCCACAAGGAAGACTAATTCCTGGGGAACCAATTAGATTAGCAACCATAGCATACTTACTATCTGTATCAGCATATCTTTCAACTGGATCATTTTCAAACTTATTGAACTTAAATGCTGTAAACAAATTAGTAGGGCCTAAGACAATATCATATTTTGAAAAAACCTTATCAAATTCATTGCTAATTAATCTTCTAACTCTAAGAGCCTTTTCATAATAATTTTCATAGTTATCCGAACTTAACACATAGCTTCCAAGTAGTATCCTTAGTTTTACCTCGTCTTTAAATCCTTCACTTCTTGATTTTAGATATATTTCTTCAAGGTTACTAGCATTTGGACTACGGTATCCATACCTTATTCCATCAAACCTAGATAGATTACCGCTAGCTTCTGCAGAGGATAAAATATAATAAGTTGCTATTATATATTCTGAGGTTGAAAAGTCTACATATTCTACACTTGCACCCTTATCCTTAAATATTTGAATGACTTCTACTAATTTGCTTCTAACTTGATCATTCATAGGAGCATGGATAAACTCTTTTGGAACAGCTATTTTCATGCCTTTTATATCATCAATTAAAGCACTAGAATAAGATTCATATTTCCCTGCTATTGATGTGGAATCTTTTGGGTCATGGCCCTTAATAATATCTAAAACTGCTGTTATGTCTGATATGTTTTTACCTATGGGCCCAATTTGATCAAAGGATGATGCGAATCCAATTAATCCGTTTCTAGACACTGTTCCGTAAGTTGGCTTTATACCGGTTACACCACAGTAACCACTTGGTTGTCTAATAGATCCTCCTGTGTCAGTTCCTAGGGAATAGAAAACCTCTCCTGCTGCAACTGCAGCTGCTGAACCTCCACTAGACCCTCCTGGAACATAATCTATATTTGCTGGATTCTTTGTTGGCCCAAAATAAGATGATTCTGAGGAACTACCCATGGCAAATTCATCCATGTTAAGCTTACCAAGGATAATAGCACCTGCTTGCTCTAGTTTATCTACCACAGTCGCATTATGGGGTGGTAGATAATTTTCTAGCATTTTTGAAGCACATGTTGTGGCCACTCCCCTAGTACACATATTATC
>CAZOSE010000238.1:1343-2896 GCA_964582385.1 uncultured Lachnospiraceae bacterium | reverse complement strand
AACTATATAGTAAGAAGTTATTTGCTAATGGACAATATTTTTTGATTTTAAGTAGGAAAAAAGCTACTTAATCTGTTTTTGTAACAGGATTTAAGTAGCTCTACTTCTTTTCTTAACAGAAACTATCTAGTTCCACCACCTGAGCCTCCACCAAAAGAACCGCCACCTCCGCCACCGAAGGTTCCGCCGCCTCCTCCTCCAAAACTTGATGAGGTAGACGAGGTATTTGCACTGGTTTGAGTTGATGCAATAGCACGGGCAAAGTAATGAGTCATAAGGATTGTTTGGGTGTTATAAGGCATTTCATAATCGATCTGTGGGTTTATAATCTTTAATTGCTCATAAACTTCTTCTGCAATCCCCATATATGCAGCCCATACCATTAATTCTTGCCATAAGATAACATGAGAAACTCCTCGTTCTTCAATTAACGAGAAATCTTTTAGGTAATTTTTAAATCCTTGGATATTATCACCTAACTCTTGTCCCTTGTTAGTAATATTAAGTTTTCTTCGTGTAAAGATTTTAAAAACTTTCTCAGTAAACTCTTCCAAGTAGCCTTCTCTTATCATGTTATTTTCAGATTGGTCTTCAATAGAATCTGTCCACTTGTTGAATTCATTAATATTTCGACTAACATAACGATTAAATTCTTTTTCTGAAAGAATCTGGTCTTTTCCTGCTGCTTGAATAACCATGTCCCATAATCTTCTTTCCAAATCATTTCTAGGTATTGGTGAGTTTGGGATGATTTCCAGTGCAAGTTTATCTTTCTTAAATATGAATCCAACTTCTTCTACTTTATCTTGTAATCGTCCTTCTGATACCCATTTTAAAATGAAAGCAGAAATCCAGTCAGAAACCTTAGAATCGGTAAAATATTGTGTATTAATAAAATGATTACTATATGGAACTTCTCTATAGTAGCTATCAATAGTAGTTGCTTTAAACTTATCATTCTTTGACTTTGCATTCTTGCTTGTGTATGACAATATTATTCCTGCAACAGATAAGGGTATAAAAGCACTAAATAATACAGAAAAAAATCCAAATGGATTCCTTGAATAACCAGGTGAATAATGATTTTCTTCTGGCCATTCATCAATGGGAATCTCATCTTCTATATAATCTTCATAATCATATCCGTCTAGGCTTGCCCCATTCATAGCCATTTCAACTAGTTCTTCGCTTGTTTCATAGCTTTGATGACTTGTGGCAAACGGTGAGCCTTCAAAGATACCTAGTAAAACTACATATTCACTTTGATCAAAATAGTCTCCACTTTGCATAATCAAAGAATCTGTTGTAATCTCTGTTGTTCCACCTTCATGTCCAAAGGCCCAAAATCGAGATTCAGGGTAAATAAACTCATATGTCATATCAGATAAAACCTCTATATGAATATCATTAACCGGTTCTAAATTGGGATTAATAAACTGCCAATAAAACCTCTGATGTTCATCAGCTAAATTAGAAATAAAGTTTGTAATTTTATATTCTATTGTAAATTCCCGTCTGCCTAACTCGCCTAAGCCAAAACATAGCTCAATCTC
>CAZOSE010000238.1:0-1333 GCA_964582385.1 uncultured Lachnospiraceae bacterium | reverse complement strand
AATTTACCCCGTATTTACCTGCTTTTTCGGAAAACGATGCATTTATATCCCATTCACCAACATTTTCTAGGGGGTTATTGTTTTCGTCGTATACGGTAAACGCTACCAACTCTGAATCTCCCAAATTATCTAATGAAATATAATGTTCAGTACCTTCCTCAGCATAAAAGATACGATGATCTCTTATTATAACTGAACCATTTTCCCTAATACTTGCCTTAATATGAATGGATTCTATTTCGTTTTCTGCTAAAACATTTATTGGTGAAGTAAATGCAAATATCAAAAATGTAAATACTAGAACCCATCCAATTCTTTTAAATTTTACCATTGTGGCATATCGGATTTATCACTAGAACTTTGGAAGTAAGCTTCCTGACTAAATCCAAACATTCCAGCAACAATAGAGGAAGGAAATTGCTGAACCTGACGATTAAACTTAGTAACTGTGTCATTATAAACCATACGTGCTTGACGAACGTTGTTTTCGTACCTGTCAACACCCTCCATTGCCTGAATATATACTCTGTCCGCTTTTAAATCTGGGTAATTTTCAGCAACTACATTAATTTGACTTATAGCTTGTTCAAATAGGTTATCATCTTTCTCAACTGCCTTTGGCTCTGATGTTCGATCTACTTTTGCCCTCATGGCTGTTATTCCCGTTAATGTCTCCGCTTCATGAGAAGAATATTTTTTCGCTGCACCTATAAGGCTATTAACTGCATCCCATCTTGACTCAACTTGGGCTGCAATATTCCCCATGGAGTTTCTTACGAACTCTCGGGAAGATATTAGTTTGTTGTATACCGAAATACCCCACAATATTATTACTACAATTATTACTATAACTACTACTGGCCATAACATACTTAATCATTCCTTTCTTTTCTAAAGATATTATTATATATGTTTTTATATTACACTATTTTATGTTATTTGTCTTCAATATAATAATATATCTTTAAACTATACTCATTTAGTGTGAATTGACAACATGTTTTTGGGTTGAGATAATAATAGAGCTTCTCAACCTATCTACATGGCAGGGTTTAAGTAGCTCTACTGCCTTGTTTGTTTAGTTTTCTAGTTTTTTATCTACCACCGCATTTGCCCATGCATCTTTTTCTTTTACTAAGAAGTCTGTGTTTTTGTATTGTGATAAGGAGCCCTTTAGTTTACGAAAATTCATGGTTACTTGTTCTTCATCTTCTTCATAAGGACTTATTGTAACTAGTATCTTTTTGCCTTTCATACTTTCAGGAATGTCAAATATATCTTCTATAACATTACTATTGGTCACCTTATATAATATATTTAGGTTGATAAAGGT
>CAZOSE010000237.1:0-2900 GCA_964582385.1 uncultured Lachnospiraceae bacterium | reverse complement strand
CCTTCCTGAAGATGTTAAAGAAAAACTATTAAGATTTGGCCGTTCAGCAGTAGCAGCAGCTACTATGAAAGATAAATCTTACCTTCAAATTGGTGGAACATGTATGGGTATCGCTGGTTCTATGGCTGATCCAGACTTCTACGAAGATTATCTTGGTATGAGACTCGAGTCTATTGACGAAGTTGAAATCGTTAGAAGAATAGAAGAAGAAATCTATGACGCTGACCAAGTAGATAAAGCTTTAGCATGGATAAAAGAATATTGTCCTGAAGGATTTGATAAGAATCCAGAAGATATGCAAAAGAGTCCAGAGCAAAAGGCAAAAGACTGGGAATTCATCGCTAAGATGACTTGTGTTATTAAAGACCTAATGAATGGTAATGACAATTTGCCAGAAGGTAGAGAAGAAGAAGAGGTTGGTCATAACGCAATAATGGCAGGTTTCCAAGGTCAAAGACAATGGACAGACTTCTATCCTAATGCTGACTTCCCAGAATCTATTCTAAACTCATCCTTTGATTGGGAAGGAGTTAGAGAGCCATATATCCTTGCAACTGAGAATGACGGACTTAATGGTGTAAGTATGCTATTTGGTAAGCTATTAACAGGAAGCCCACAAATCTTTGCTGACGTTAGAACTTACTGGAGTGGTGATGCTATTAAAAGAACTACAGGTTTCGAATTAACTGGTAAGGCTGCAGAGAATGATGGAATTATCCATCTTATCAACTCTGGTGCAGCATGTCTTGAGACAAGTGGTGCAATTAAAGATGAAAATGGTAATTCTGTAATTAAAGAGTGGTGGAACACTACTGATGAAGATGCGAAAGCATGTTTAGAAGCTACTACTTGGAATGCTGCAGACCTTGGATACTTTAGAGGTGGTGGATACTCATCTAGAATATTAACTGAAGCAGAAATGCCTGTTACAATGATTAGATTAAACCGTGTTAAAGGTCTTGGACCAGTAATGCAAATTGCTGAAGGCTGGACAGTTGCACTTCCTGGTGAAGTAGCAGATGCTATTTGGAAGAGAACTGACTATACTTGGCCATGTACTTACTTTACACCTAGATGTGATGGTAAAGATGGGCCATTTAAGACAGCATATGATGTTATGAATAACTGGGGTGCAAACCATGGTTCTATAAGTTACGGTCATATTGGGGCAGACATAATTACTTTATGTTCTATGCTTAGAATTCCAGTATGTATGCACAATGTTCCTGAAGATCAAATCTTTAGACCAGCTGCTTGGAATGCATTTGGAATGGATAAAGAAGGTGCTGATTACAGAGCATGTGAAACTTACGGTCCACTATACAAGAAGTAAGACCTGATATTTCTTTAAGACAAAAAAATAAGTATAGAATATTTCTATAATATAGCTAAAAAGCATGTTAAGTGTAGAATGTTTCTATAAGGGAAATAAATACAAGAGTAAAATTTTATATAAATATAAAAAACTAGGAGTAGATAAGTGAACTAATTCCTGGAAGTTAGACTTTAGGTCTAATTTCTTGAAAAAGTTCATTCATCTACTCCTAGTTTTTCTTTAAGTTTGTATATATTTTCAAGTGACAATATAATTATATTATATATAATATAATTAAGACTATAGAATCTTATGACCCCAAAAAGCCAATAAGGCTTATAAAAAAGGATAATACTATGGAAAATATATCATGTAAAGATAAAATAGAAAAACTGTCTATGTTAATAATGGAAGCTGGAGAGGTAATGCTTGAAAGCGGTGGAGAAATTGCTAGAGTTGAAGAAACAATGAAAATAATAGCAAAGGCTTATGGAACAAGTGCCAATGTTTATACATTGTCAAACGGACTTTTTCTAACTTTAGATTGTGAAGGAACTGTATCTTCATATGTAAAGGAAGTGCCTATTTCTGCCATGAATCTAGGAAGAGTAGTCGAGATAAATAACCTTTCTAGACAAGTATCAGAAGGCAAGTATACAATTGATGAAGCTTTTTCTAAGCTTAATGAGATAAAAAAGCTACCACCTTTTGATACTAGAACCCGTATCTTTTTTGCAGGACTAGCAGGAGGTTCTTTCTCCTATCTGTTTGGAGGTGGATTTTATGAGTTTATTGCTGCCTTTATTGCAAGTACAATCCTTTATATTTTCACTTTATTTGCAACTAGGAGGAAGTTTCCTAAGTTTTTAAGGATTGTAGTTGGAAGTGGTCTTGCAACATTTATTTCCCAATTGCTATTTAGTCTAGGCCTTGCTAATAACCTAGATCACATTATTATAGGTGCAATTATTACCATGGTTCCAGGTGTTACTCTAACAATATCAATTCGTGAATTTATATTTGAAGACTACTTATCAGGAAGTATACATTTGGTGGATGCTCTCTTAACATCAATGTGCATAGCAGTAGGAGTAATTACAATGCTTGAAATTAACAGAATTGTTTTTTAGGAGGATATTATGATTATAGAAGTGGTGATGGCTTTTCTTGGAGTAGTATCATTTTCAGTTATTTTAGGAGTACCAAAGCCTGAGTGGACTTATGCAGGTCTAACAGGTGCAATAGGACGAGCTGTATTTATTGCTTTTAATAGTCTCCTTGTTAATACGATTTATGCAACCCTTATTGCGTCTATAGTAATAACATTCTTTTCTAGACTATTTGCAGCAAAAAGGAGAGTGCCAGGAATAGTTTATTTAAGGGGTGGTGTATTTCCATTAGTACCAGGTGCAAGTATTTATTACACAGCCTATTATATATTTTCCCATGAAAGGGATATGGCTGGAGTGTCAGGTATAGACGCATTAACTCGTGCTTTGGCCCTAGCCTTCGGTATTATGATTTCCTCTCAGATTCCCCAGAAGTTGTTTACTAGGGGTAAGGATGGGCATAGTGGCGGTGACGA
>CAZOSE010000236.1:0-2912 GCA_964582385.1 uncultured Lachnospiraceae bacterium | reverse complement strand
CAACTCCATGGACCCCTCCAACAGCTGATCAGCCGGGATTACTTGGTGTTAACTGGAGTAAGGGCTGGATAATTGAAGATAATATAATACATGATTCAAAATGTAGTGGTATAAGTATTGGAAAAGAAAAATCTACAGGACATAATTTGCGTACAGTAACAAGAAGAAAACCTGGTTATCAATTCCAATTAGAATCAGTTTTTAGTGCCTATAAAATTGGATGGTCAAAAGAGAATATAGGCTCCCATATTATCCGTAATAATGAAATATATGACTGTGGACAAAATGGTATTGTAGGCCATTTGGGCTGTATATTTAGTGAAATATATAATAACCACATATATAATATTGGCATAAAGCATGAGTATTTTGGACATGAAATTGCTGGTATAAAGTTACATGCTGCAATTGATGTTCAGATAGTTCAGAATAATTTTCATAACTGTACATTAGGTACTTGGCTAGACTGGCAAGCACAAGGAACAAGAGTAAGCCGAAACCTTTACCATAATAATGATAGAGACTTGTTTATTGAAGTAACCCATGGCCCACATATTGTTGATAACAACATATTTGCATCTGACTATAACTTGGACAATGTTGCCCAAGGTGGAGCATATATTAACAATCTTTGGTGTGGTACTATGCGTAGGATAGATGTCCTTGATAGGTCAACACCTTACCATTATCCTCACTCTACAGACGTTGCAGGTGGTGCTTTTGTAGTAAGTGGTGATGATAGATTGTATCAAAACATATTCGTGGGTGGTAGCGAAAAACAGACAAAAGAGTCAGAAAGTGGTACAAAGACATATAATGGATTCTTAACATCATTAGATGAATTTTACGCTACTGTAGATAGCCTTGGAAAAGGTGATCATGTTCTGTTTGCAAAAGTTAAAGACCCAGTATATATCAACAAAAATGTTTATCTAAAAGGAGCCCCTGCTTTTGATAGGGAAGAAGAAAATGTCTTAAGTGAGTTTGATCCTAAAGTTAAAGTAGAAGTTCTAGAAGGCGAAACATATATTGAGATTGACATACCTGAAGACTTGTTTGATATTGAAGCAGAAACTATTAATACCGAAAAACTTGGTATGGTAAGAATTGCAGAAGCACTTTTTGATGATCCTAATGGCAACCCTATTGAGTTTGATAAAGATTACTTTAATGATTTGCGAAATGAATCAAAAGTTGTGGGTCCTTTTAAAGACTTAAAACCTGGTATCAATAGGTTTAAGGTATGGGGATAATGTTTGTTTAAAGTAAGATTTAAACATATTATGTAGATAATTATTTAAGCTGAAGTTGTTCAAATTAAAAGGTTTAAGCTGAAGTGATTTAAGCAGTAACGATTTAAGCTCAAGTGTCTCAAACTAAATAAATTAAGCCAAAAATATTTAAGGTGTAAATAGATGCTCTCATAATAAAAGGGCATCTATTTACACGTACAAACAAACACAAGTTAAAGGAGGAAGTAATTATGAACTTAAAAAACCTAACTAACCCTGTATGGACAAGGTCGGATAACTTACGTGATCCATCAATATACAAAACTGAAGATGGGTACCACCTGTTTTACTCCCGTTATTCTAATAAAGACTGGGAAAAACCAGAAAACTGGGCAATTGGCCATGTATTTACAAGGGATTTTATTAATTATGAAAATGACCGTGATATTACTCCAAAGGGATTTGCTTCACCAGGAGACTTAATCTTTTGGAATGGAAAATATATTCTTCCCTATCAATCTTATCCTGAGGTACCTACCATGCTTTGTTATAGTGAATCAAGTGACCTTAAACAGTGGTCAGAACCAATATACTTCTTAGAAGAAGCTAGAAATCTTCCGTGGAACCAAGCTGAGCGCGTAATAGATCCAACTTTTGTTGTAGATAAAAATAGACTCCACTGCTTTTTTGTAGGTACCGACCGTAAGAATTATGATACTCCAACGAATCTAGTAGGACATGCATACACAGATGATATTGAACTTAAGGACTGGACAATTACAACAGTGGATAGCCCTTTAATTGGAGCAAGCGAGCAAGCTCCTGACGGGGCTGAAAATGTTACTATTTTCCCTAAGGAAGATGAATGGGTTATGATTTATAGTGAAGGATTGTTAGAGCAGCATTTGGCATATGGAGTTTCTTCTGATCTTTTAAATTGGGAGCTAATGGGTGAAGTTAATATTGAGATGCAAAATTGGACAAAGGTAAGATACGGAGCCCCATTCGTTTGGAAAGAAGCAGATGTGTGGATGATGATTCTTATGGGTGAAGACAAAGATAATCATACTACTTTTGGACTCTTATCTTCAAAGGATGGAATTGATTGGGACATGTTGAAAGAGGGTAGTACAAAAGATTGATTAGACAATTAGAATTCTAATATTATAAGAACATATTCCTAAAATTGGTTATAAACCTTTTAATAATCTATTATTAATGATAAAATAGAATCATTATGAATATGGTATTAAGGTATTTATATTACACAGAAGCAAAACAATATAATTAAGCTAGAAAGGGGAAAACATATGCTAGATTTTAATTTTTATAGTCCAACCTACTTTGTATTCGGTAAAGAGAAGGAAAACCTAGTGGGTCATTATGTAAAAAGATTTGGGGGAAGCAAGGTCCTTATCCATTACGGTGGAGGTTCTGTTATAAGATCGGGGTTAATGGATAGAATTAAGACTTCTCTTAAGAATGAAGGTATTGATTTTGTTGAGCTAGGAGGCGTTCAACCTAACCCAATAGATACTTTGGTTTATGAAGGTATTGATATATGTAGAAAAGAAGGCGTTGATTTTGTTCTTGCAGTTGGTGGAGGCAGTACTATTGATTCTTCTAAAGCGATTGCAGCAGGAGTAAAGTATGACGGAGATTTCTGGGATTATTATTCTA
>CAZOSE010000235.1:1007-2931 GCA_964582385.1 uncultured Lachnospiraceae bacterium | reverse complement strand
GCATATCCCTGCTACCGTCTTTATCTGTCTTCTTCCTAATACATATACCAAACCATCCAGTAATAGCCACAATATTTAATATACCAGCAATTGCGTTCATGTAGTTCCAAGTTCCACCCATAAGCATTACTGGTGCATCAGCAGTTAAATCTTGAGCCATTATCGCATACTTGCTAGCTACTTCAAAATCACGGATTACCGCTTCTAAAATATTAATAGCTAATATTAAAGCTGGAAAGATTAAAGCAATTTTGTTATTTGCAAGTGCCCATTTCTTACCCGTCTTTTTATTGGTACCACGAAGATGGCGGATACACCAAAAGCCAATACAGCCTGCGGTGGCTGAATATACCTTTACCAAGTGAAACCAGTCTGTGTATGTGGTTTCCTTCATTACCGTAAACCAAAGTACTGAAAGTACAGTTGGTAGTACCACAAACGCTAAAAGTCCAACAACTTTAGATCTTCGGGTAACTTCGTTAAGTAAAAATAGTGCTAAAAAAACTCCTATCCATACTAACCAAACACTTGTAAAACTTGCACCCTCTCCATAATTAAACTGAAACATAAATTTGCCTCCTTAAGAATTGTTATTCTGGTCATACCAGTAGTACAGTTATAATTACATTCTATAAATTTTTAGAGGGATTGTCAAGTATTTATCAAAGTTTTATTAATAAAATTCAATAATTACATATTGAATTATTCATATATTGATTTCATCTTCAAATTATGATAGGATACTTTTATTATTTGGTAATACCAGATTGCTAATTTGGAATTTAGAAAGGAATAGAAATGGACTTTGTGAAATTAAAAGCTCCTACACTTAAAGAATTATTTGTAAGAGAATTGGAATCTATGATTCTTTCTGGAAAGTTGGAAATAGATGAGAAACTTCCATCAGAACGTGTCCTTGCTGAAAAAATGCAAGTCAGTCGTGCTGTTATAAACAGTGGGATTGCTGAACTGGCAAGAAAGGGATTTTTGATGGTAAAACCGCGGTCTGGAGTATATGTACTTGATTATCGCCGCTATGGTACAGTAGAGACCCTACTATCTATCATGAATTACAACGGTGGTCAATTAAGAAAGGACGAGATAAAGTCAATTCTTGAAGTTAAGATGATAGTGGACAAACTGGCTGTTGAACTATCCGTAGATAGACACACTGATGAGGATCTTGCTTCCCTTTCTACCTATTTGAAAGATATTAATAGTGACAATGTAGAAAAGGCAGCAGATGCTGTATTCTGCTACTATCATGAACTAGCTATGATTAGTCAAAACACCTTACTTCCCTTGATATATCGTTCTTTTAAAGTACCTGTTAGACACCTTTGGATTAGATTCATTCAAAAGTATGGAAGTGAAGTAGTTTATAATAGTGCCAAAAATATACATACTGCACTTAAAAATCGTGATAAAGCAGATGCTGTAGCATATGTTGAAAAAGCAATCTCTTCAACTATATCTGGCTCTAAAGAAATATATGAAGCCTAACTTATTTGAAAAACTTATTATTTGTTAAGTCCATTTGTCTAATTTCCCAATTAACTATTAATTTAATTTATATAAGGAGGGCTCAGTATGATAAGTCAATCAGATATAAAATATTTAAATCGGTGCGTTGAACTTGCTAAGATTGCTCTAGACAAAGGTGACGAACCTTTTGGATCAATTCTTGTATCATCAGATGGTAAAATACTTGCACAAGATCATAACCAGGTTGCAGGTGGCGATCATACAAGGCACCCAGAATTTGCTTTGGCAAGATGGGCTGCTTCAAACATGACACCTGATGAGAGAAAAAAAGCAACTGTATACACATCAGGTGAACACTGTCCAATGTGTGCTGCTGCTCATGGTTGGGTTGGCTTAGGGCGGATTGTATATGCAAGTTCATCTAAGCAGCTAATTGAGT
>CAZOSE010000235.1:0-997 GCA_964582385.1 uncultured Lachnospiraceae bacterium | reverse complement strand
AATGAAATGGGTGTTAGTCCATCTCGGGTTAGAAACCTGCCAATTCAAGAAGTAATTCGTGATACTAGAGTAGATGGTCCTGTACCTGAACTCGCAGAACAAGTTCACAAGCTCCACCAGGAATTTTATGCAAAGAAATCATAATGAAATATTTTCAAAAACTCCCTGGCTTTGGTATGTGAGTTTGAAATTCTCCAATTAACTTACAGCAGCAAGAAACACAATAATTGATGCAATGATCATAACTTTATGCAAGTCCGTTTTATTTAATGACTTTTGTGAAGACTCTATGTTATTTGAGCAACTTGCATCACGCTCTTTATTACGACCCAACATTCCTAGAATCTCCTCTCTCCCAATCCTTGTCACTTCCTTTTAGTATACGGATAAACAATCTTGCAATGTAGGGATCAAATTGTGTTCCTGCATTCTTTTCTATTTCTTTTATAGCAATTTCATTTGGTAAAGCCTTACGGTATACCCTATCTTCAGTCATTGCATCATATGCATCTACAATGGCAAGAATCCTTGAAATAAGTGGTATCTTATCACCATGTAACCCCCTAGGATATCCTTTTCCATCCCATCGTTCATGATGAGACAAGATATAATTAGCTATATGCTTTAACTGAGGAGTTGTCATAGCAATACGGTGCCCTATTTGAGGGTGTTGCCTCATGATTTTCCATTCAGCTTCACTTAGTTTACCTGGCTTATTTAGTATATTATCATCAATGCCAATCTTGCCAATATCATGAAGTTTAGATAAGAGCTGTAAATCGTCGAGGTCTACTTGGGATAATCCTAACCTTTTTCCTAATAAATCACACCGCTTACCTAGTCTTTGCCCATGCTCTTCTGTTTCGTGACTCTTTGCATACAAAGTTGCCATAATAGAGGATACAATAGCTGAATACGAACTGTTTTTATTAAGCAGTTTACGACGGTTTAAATATTGCTCTGATCTTTTAACTACATCATCAATCTTTTGCTCCGT
>CAZOSE010000234.1:0-2962 GCA_964582385.1 uncultured Lachnospiraceae bacterium | reverse complement strand
GCAGCCGGGGAGATAGCGGTGCCCTGTACCTGCAATCCGCTATAGCAGGGGTGATTTCTTGCCTCGGGTGTATGGCTGTGAGGCTGCCTTGTATAAGTGGCGTTGACGTTTGGGTCTTGCGCAATAAGAACTTGTGAATCGTGTCAGGTCAGGAATGAAGCAGCACTAAGCGAGCCCTCTTGTGTGCCGCAAGGCAACCTGGACCGAGTTAACTGTATGAGTAACGCTTGTGGACAACATTCAAAGCAAGATGCACGGAATTATTATAATAATAAGAATGCCATCATAATTATATGATGACATTTTTTTTGTATAAAAATAATTTAAGAAATACTTCAATTAACATACTTGTTTAATCCACTATTGAATGATAATATAAAGTTAGATAAACGACTCGTATTAGTGAATGTTTAGATAATAAAAGACATATTAAATTAATAATTATATATAGTAGAACTCTTTCGGTAAATAGTTTTTAGGAGAAACATATGGAGAAATATGAGAATATAATTAAAATAGAAGAGATTAGACGTTTAGCAGAAAACAAAGAGTATATTCTTGCCGCTCAGATAGTGGACACGATGGATATTAGCAAGGTTAAAGCAACAACTGACCTAAGTACTATTGTAGAGGTTTTAATTAGAAGAGAAAGATATGATGAAGCTATAGAGGTTTTAAATAAAATATATGAAAAGTCAATATCTAGAAGAGTGGTTTTTCAACTATTAGATGTTTCAATAAAAAGGGATGATATTCTTTTAGCAAAGAGATATTATGACGAATACTTAGCGCTAGCACCTAGGGACCCGAGTAAGTATATATTTCAATACTTGATAAAAAGATTGGAAGATAAGCCGATCAAAGAGCAAATTATTCCTCTTAAAGAGCTAAAGAAATATGAATACATAGAAGAGTGGGCATATGAACTGGCAAGTTTATATCATAAAGCAGGAATGAAGGAAGAGTGTATAGAAGAATGCAATGATATAATAATTTGGTTTGGTTCAGGTGAATACGTAAAAAGAGCAGAATTATTAAAAGGTTACCATGAAGGTAAGGTAGATTTATTTAGTTTGCTTGAAGATATTAAAGAAGAGGCTATAGCAAGTAAGGAAGAAAAAACTTCTCTAAGCGATATTTATGATCAAGTGGAAACAGAGCAGTTAGAAATAGAACAGGCAGAAACAGAGCAAGTAGGGACAGAGATTAATAAAGAGGAATTATCTAAAGCAGAGGATGATTTATTAGGGGATTATCTTGATGATGAAAACATCAATTACAAGGAAATATTTGGTGACATTTTAGATAATAAACTTATTAGGAATCAAATAATAGAACTATTAAAAGAAATAAAAAATGATGATATTACTTATCATAACTTTACTGTGACCTCCAATGATTTAGGAGATATAGAAGACAAGACATCTTTTGCTAAAGGTATACTTACAGTGTTGTTTAAGCTAGGTTACATTTCTTGTAATAAGGTAGGGGTATTAGATGCCAAAACATTTAACAAGATAGATTCAGAAAAGAAAAAGAGTGCCTTAAAGAACTGTTCTTTAATAATTGAGGATGCTCATTTATTAACTAATAATGCAATAGATGAAATAGAAGAGTTGATTTTAAATAAAGAACAAAACATTCTCTTTGTATTACAGGGAAGTAAAGAAGAAATCAAACAATTGTTTAAAAAACACCTACATCTCTACTTTTATTTTCAAATTGAAATAAATTTATAAAAATGTAGAGTACTTTATTAGTGATTAAATAACATTTGCATAATAAAAAAACAAGGCTATAATACACATTGTTTAGCATGGTTATGGAAGGGTTTTTATACATGAATAATATAGTATTAATAGGAATGCCAGGTGCAGGTAAAAGCACTATAGGTGTCATTTTAGCAAAAGTTTTAGGGTATAGGTTTATAGACTCTGACTTGCTAATCCAAGAACAAGAAAAGAGTTTGCTTAAAGACATAATTGAAAATAAAGGACTAGAAGGATTTATTGACATAGAAAATCAGGTTAACTCAGAAATTGAAACAAATAAAACGGTAATAGCTACTGGAGGCAGTGTTATATATGGTAATGAGGCCATGGAACACTTAAGCAATCTTGGTACAATTGTGTATATTAAGCTAAGTTTGGATAAACTACAAAACCGATTAGGCAACATGAAGCAAAGAGGTGTTGTGCTTAAAGAAGGACAAGATTTAAGAAGTTTATATGAGGAACGTTGTCCTTTATATGAAGAACATGCTAATATTATAATTGAGAGCGATGAAAAGACGGTTGAAGAAGTGTTAACTAGTGTTGTAGACGCCATTACACCATTTATAAACTAACTCTTTTATTGTATAAATGTTTATGCTATAATGTATAGGGTACTTTTATACGAAGATAATAATAGTTACTAAAGAGTACTTAAACAAATAATTTAAATAAACAGAAAATTTTAATATACCTAAAGATTAGATAATCAAAAGGAAACCGTAGAGAACAAGCTAAATACACTGTATATAAGTAAAGACAGATTATAAATGTGGTTGTTATAATTTAAAACGTTTCATATTGAAAGAGACAAGGTCAAGTAGGAGTATAATGAGGTGCGGAATGGACCAATACATTATTAAAGGTGGTAAACCTTTACAAGGTGAAGTAGTTATTAGTGGAGCGAAGAATGCTGCTCTTGGGATTTTGGCAGCAGCAATTATGAGTGATGGAAATGTAGTGGTAGATAATCTACCATATGTACGTGATATTAATGTACTATTACAAGCAATTGAGCAAATTGGAGCAAAAGTTGAAAGAGTTGATTGTCATACAGTTAAAATAAATGGCAGTTATATTGATTCTGTAGTTATTGATTATGAATTTATACGTAAGATAAGAGCCTCTTATTATTTATTAGGAGCACTATTAGGAAAGTATAAAGAAGCAAAAGTTGCACTTCCAGGTGG
>CAZOSE010000233.1:0-2967 GCA_964582385.1 uncultured Lachnospiraceae bacterium | reverse complement strand
CTGAAGAAATTATTTCTTATGTTGAAGATATTAGGGAACGTACCCATATGGTTTTTCTACCTAAAACACTTCTTTATCTAAAAGCTGGTGGACGTGTATCGAATCTGGCTTTTTATGGGGCAAGTTTGCTTAGGATTCATCCGTCGATAATATTAGAAAATGGATACTTGGTATCTGGCAAGAAATACCGTGGGTCCTTTGATGTTTGCTTAAAAAAGATGATTAATTCTTTTTTCAAAAGCTATAATATTGACCCTGATACGGTAATGATGGTAGGTGCTCCGGATGTGGAAGACAATCACAAAGAGATGGCTTATGATCTACTTAGAAAAAATGG
Organism: uncultured Lachnospiraceae bacterium; assembly: GCA_964582385.1. Taxonomy (GTDB): domain Bacteria; phylum Bacillota; class Clostridia; order Lachnospirales; family Lachnospiraceae; genus JAAYRG01. Next base: position 2,630 of record CAZOSE010000233.1, on the reverse strand, counting down.
TATTCAAGAATCTAAATGGATTCAAGCGGGTGCTGTAATTTCAAGCCATGGAGGACCTGGTGCAGTTGGTATTACAGGGATTGAAAAAAAAGAAATAGAATGAAAGAGATAAAAGCTCTGAAAAGTTTTGTAAAGTGACATTACTTTTCAGAGCTTTTTGTATTTTCAGAATATAAGGGTTGGATAAAGATACCAATATATCAATACAAGATATTATAGTCGCAGTGATAAATCCATATACTTTTCATAATAGCGGATTATTAGACAAGATGTCATAAGCCTAAGTTGTAAAGAATCATCATCTAAGGAAATATTAGTAACTTCAGTAATTTTATTAAGTTTATTTAGCACAGTGTTACGATGCATAAATAGAATTTGGGCTGTTTTGCTTAAAGCCCTACCACAAACTAGATAATAAAATAAAACATCACAAAGGTCTGTATTGTTTTTTTTGTCATATCTACAAAGCTGAATAATTGCTGGATGGGTAAGGTAAATCAAGTCATCGTGATGATGCTGTTTTATAAAACTTTGGGCACATAAATCAATTATATAATACATACCATAGTCTTCATAATTAAAAATACGGTCAGATAGATTATTACGATGTAAGTTTACTCCAAGACGAATGGTGTCTGAAGCAATCTGATAAAGTGTACGAAGGCGAACTATTTGTCTTGAGGCATTGCTAATACCAGCATAAGCATTATATCTAGCAAGTAAATCCGACAACTCATCATAGTTTATATCTAATTTTTCAGAAGGACGAGTTGATTGAGTATAAAAAATAACAATTTCATTGTTATATATAGCCATATTAGAGTTTGGAAAAAAGTCTTTGACTTGACTCAAGACATAATTATATGGGGTAGAAGAACTATTATTATGTTCAAATTTAATAACAATACATATGCAAAACTCTTGAAAAGGCTTAGGTAAAAACTTTATTCTGTTTTCGATTTCCGTAGCTTCTAAAAGTTTCTCATCAACAATATCTCTGATAAATGTAGAACTTAAAGTATCTTGCCCTAATAAAGCTTCCTTTTCCCTTACAATAGAATTAGTAATTGTTTTTGTAAAAAATGATAGAAGATGATTCATGTCTATTTTTTTATGGGACTTATTTGTAATTAAAACTATAGTTGCGAATGCTTGTTGCTGATAAGCAATATCATACAAGTGGTATTTGATACTGTCATTTTTTATTATTTTATAATTTTCGTTAATTTCTTCCGTAGGATATGAGAAAAGACTCTTGATACTTTCAAAAGATAAAAATCCTGTTTCCAAAAGCTCATTTCCGTATTGTTCTTGGAAATGCATCTGGTTACAACCATATAAGACCTTATATCCTGGATTCAGAATAAACAGGGGTGACTTGAGCATATCAGATGCTTTATTAACTATTTGGTTTAAGCTGCTTCCCTCACACAATGCCTGCACAAGAGTCTGTTTCCAATAATTATAATTATGTACAATTATATTAAGTTTATTATATAAATCTATAATATCAAGATCAGTTATAATAATATTATGAGGCCCATCATAAACAATATCTTCATCATAGGAAGAGGCTGATAAGAACATTGCTATTGGGTCTTGAATATCTGAATTTTCTAGCCTATCTAATCCACATGATAACTCACCAATATATAAGTAGTTTTCTAATAATTTTGATTGATTCTTAAGTAATATTAAGCCATGAATTTTATCAAGATTGGTAAAAGAAATATGCTTGTACAAGATGTTACTTTCAAGATTTGATACTATAAATGTTAAATCTATCACAATAGTAATCCTTTCATTTTAATGATATATAGGTGTTTAGAAACTCTAATTTTAATTTAGTTTATAGGTTAACTATAGTGCCGTAAGTTATTGTATCAAGTAAATATAATTTAATCAATTAGAATGTTAAAAAAAACACCATCTTGCACATTAGAATTTAATAAATATGTGCAGTCAGCACATAAATGAAATAACATTGATATTTTAATTGTATGTAAGTACATATCAATGTTATTATGAGTTTGATAACAAATTAACAATGAGAGGAGAAATTATGAACCAAAGAGTGAAACGAATGAAAGATAGTCTAAGAGTAAGCAAGTATCCTTTGTGTGTAGAAGTTTTTAGACTAGCTAATGAATCATTAGATGAAACTGGTGGAGAACATACAATACTACGACGTTCCAAATTACATGCTCATATTTTAGACAATATAAGTATTTTTATTGAAGAAGATGATTTATTGTGCGGTTCTGGTGCAAGTAAACCATTTGGACTAGAAATGCAATATGAGTATGGTGTATGGACCAAAGATGAAGTCGAGTCCTTAAAAAGTGAGATATACACTATTACACCAGAAGATGAAGAGGAACTGTATGAGTTAAATGAAAGATTCTCTGGTAATACACTAAATAGTAATTTAGTTGAGACCATGGGCAAGAGCCTTGGACATAATGAGCGTTTATGGCCATTCATGAAGTCAGGTTGTATTTTGCCACCTTGGAAGGATAGATCAGGGGGTTCAGGCGGTGGCTTTGCTATGTCAGGTTATGGATTAGGACCTGGTTTTTCACTAGTTTGTGTGGACTTTGCTAAGGTAATAAATGAAGAAGACCATAAAA
>CAZOSE010000232.1:0-2969 GCA_964582385.1 uncultured Lachnospiraceae bacterium | reverse complement strand
AAAGATATTACTTTGTTTCCTCAAATACTAAATAATATTAGAGTTACAGATAAAGATCTTGTACAAGAAGATACTAAAGTTCAAGAGGCGGTTGAAAAGGTTGCTAAGGAATTAGGTGATGATGGTAGGATTTTAGTTAGGGCAAGTGGAACTGAACCACTTATTCGTATAATGGTTGAGGCAAAAACAAAAGAATTATGTAATAAGTATGCAGAAGAAGTGCATGATGTTATTAAGAAACAAGGATATTTGCTGGACTAGTTAGTAAATATCCGTTATGGTATTTACAAAATTGTTATGTTATAATATACTAACTTATGTTATAATTTAGTTTTGCTAAAATTAAAATAAAAATGAATGCGTATTTCATATTGGTTTCCATAGAATTTTTTATTAAATTGCTAAATCAGTGAATACGTTTATATATTTAAGGAGGAATTTACTAATGAGTGTAAAAGTAGATATATTAGAGGGAAATATCGCAAAGTTAACAGTTGAAGTTAGCTCAGATAAACTAGAAGTGGAACTAGAGAAGGCATATCAGAAAAACAAAAATAGTATTTCAATGCAAGGATTCAGAAAAGGAAAAGTGCCTCGTGTTCTTGTTGAAAAGATGTATGGTCCAGAGGTCTTTTATGATGATGCAGCTAATGCAATTATTCCACAAGCATATGAAGATGCAATGGCAGAAAGTGAATTAGACATTGTTTCTATGCCAGAAATAGATGTTGTTCAAATCGAAAAAGGTAAACCTTTTATTTTTACAGCTGATGTAGCTATTAAGCCAGCCGTTACATTAGGTGATTATAAGGGTGTTGAAGTAGAAGTAACAGCTGTTGAAGTTACAGAAGAAGAGATAGATAGCGAATTAGAGAAGATTAGAGATCAAAATTCTAGAATGGTTAATGTAGAAGATAGACCAGTAGAAGATGGTGATATTACTACTATTGACTTTGATGGTTATGTTGATGGAGAACAATTTGAAGGTGGTAAAGCTGACAACCATACTCTAACAATTGGAAGTCATAGTTTTATTGATGGTTTTGAAGAACAATTAATAGGTAAGAATCTTGGTGAAGAAGTGGATGTTAATGTTACATTCCCAGAGCAATATCATGCAGAAGAGTTACAAGGAAAACCAGCACTTTTCAAAGTTAAAATCAATGAAATTAAAACAAAAGAACTACCTGAACTTGACGATGATTTAGCTAAGGATGTTTCAGAATTTGATACAATCGAAGAATATAAAGAAGATGTTAAGCAAAAATTATTAGAAGGCAAAGAAGCTCAAGCTAAAAGAGTTAAAGAAGACAAGGTAGTTGACAAGATAATTGAAGATGCCCAAATGGATATACCAGAGCTAATGATTGAAACACAAACAAAACAAATGTTTGATGAATTTGCTCAAAACATGCAGTATCAAGGATTGACAATGGATCAATACCTGCAGTTTACAGGTACAACTCAGGCTCAATTAGTAGAACAAATGAAGCCTCAAGCAATTAGACGTATTAAAACAAGACTAGTTTTAGAAGAAATTTCCAAGGTTGAAAATATTCAAATAGCAGATGAAGACTTTGAAAAAGAAGTAGAAAAGTTAGCTGAAACATACAAGATGGAAATAGATAAAGTTAAAGAAATGCTAGGTGAGTCAGAGGAAAAACAAATGAAAGAAGATATGGCTGTTCAAAAAGCTGTAGACCTAGTTGTTGATGCTGCTGTTGAAGTAGAAGTAGTAGAAGATGTAAAAGAAGTAGCAGAAGAAGAGAACAGTGAAGATGGTAACCAATAAACCAAATCAAAAGTAATATAGAGATTGGGTTAATAAACATAAAACAACTTATTTAAAAGAACTATTTATAAAAGAAGTTTAGTTTTAACAGTAAGAATAGGAGGAATTTATTATGAGTTTAGTACCTTATGTCATAGAACAAACAAGTCGAGGAGAAAGATCCTACGATATATATTCCAGATTATTAAAAGATAGGATTATATTTTTAAATGATGAAGTAAACGATGTTACAGCAAGTATAGTTATTGCTCAATTACTATTTTTAGAATCAGAAGATCCTAACAAGGATATTCATTTATACATTAACAGCCCAGGTGGTTCTGTATCAGCAGGATTTGCAATCTATGATACTATGAAATACATTAAAAGTGATATATCTACTATATGTATAGGTATGGCAGCTAGTATGGGGGCTTTCCTTTTAGCTGGAGGAACAAAGGGCAAAAGATATGCACTACCTAATTCACAAATCATGATACACCAGCCTTCTGGTGGAGCAAAAGGTCAAGCTACAGATATTAATATAGTTGCTGAAAACATCAATTATATTAAGAGAAGATTAAATGAGATTCTATCTGAAAACACTGGCCAACCATATGAAGTTATTGAAAAAGATACTGATAGAGATAATTATATGTCATCAGAGCAAGCAAAAGCATATGGTATAATTGATAGTGTAATTACACATAGAGAATAATAAAGGTATAAGACTAAATATAGAGCGAGTAAAAATATAAAAAGAAAAGAGGTGATATAGATTGGCAAATAGAATTGATGATGGAAAGACACTTAGGTGTTCTTTTTGTAATAAAAATCAAGATCAAGTTAGAAAATTAATTGCTGGACCAGGAAATGTATTCATTTGTGATGAATGTATTGAAATTTGTTCGGAAATTATTGAAGAAGAGTTTGATGAGGTAGTTGATTCTGATATTAATTTATTAAAGCCTATAGAGATTAACAATGTTCTTAATCAATACGTTATAGGCCAAGATGAAGCTAAGAAAGTTTTATCTGTAGCGGTATATAATCACTACAAAAGGGTGTTAGCTAATAGGGATTTGGACGTGGAATTACAAAAAAGTAACATATTGATGCTTGGACCAACAGGTTCAGGTAAGACATACCTAGCCCAAACACTGGCAAAGATTATAAATGTACCTTTTGCAATAGCTGA
>CAZOSE010000231.1:0-2997 GCA_964582385.1 uncultured Lachnospiraceae bacterium | reverse complement strand
AAACACATCTTCATCGAAGTTATAAGCATGTACTCTCAAATCATCTGCACTTTCAGGAGATGAAATGTGGATATATTCACCTGGTTCTAAACTACCCAGATTAAGAATATGTTCTCTTTTGTATTCATCATAGGTTCTAGTTTCTATTTCAATTCCATTAGTGTCTGTAATCTGAAAACTAAGGCTTTCAACATCCCTAGTTGGTACATAAATATATATATCACTATTATCTTCAGCTTTTAATGTAATTGAAGTTCCATTATCTATTTTAATCATTTCATTAAATAAATCTTCTTCTACTAAATCTTGTGCAAAATAATTTTGAACCTTGAAAGGATCAGAAGATGATGTATCCCATCTCAAATCAAAGTCGTTAGGCACCATAAATCCAAGGGGTAGGGTATAGTTGTTTATATATAATTGTTCCCCTTCAGATGTATGAAGTAATGAATTCAAATTCGAATCTTTAAAGGGTGATTCCTCTTCTTCTTTAGATAACATATATTTAACAGACAACAAGGACGATGTTAAAGGAGTATGGCCATAGAACGAAAAAGCATTCATTGAGTTTTCAAAGCCTAGGGAGTCTAGGTAATCATTAAGCTTGTCACTAGATGTAGAGGAGAATATAGATGCACCTTTGTAACCATGCCAAGTAGCATCGTTTTTAGTTCTTCTATCATACTTTTCTATTCTATAAAAGGAGTCATCCTCCTCTTCTACCATATTGATTAAGGCATCAATATCCTTATTATCATCTATATAATATGTTCTTGATGTAACACTAAGGCCAGTTGTACCAAAATTAACTAGCACTTCAGCAGTTATAACTAACAGAAACATTATAGCTACTATAGTTTTCTTGAAAAGTACAAAATCATACTCTTCCAAATATATATAATCTTCTGCCCCTATACCATCTTCTGATTCTATACTATCTTCCACATTTCTAATAACTTCAGCTTTTTCTAATCCAACTTCAGTATCTTCTATTAAAGCTTCGGTCTCTTCCATAGTCTCATATATATTGTCTTCGTAACCTTGCTTAATAAATTCATACTCTTCTACTACTATTTTTCTATACACCTGTAAAAACATTAAGTAAATTACCAAAAACAAAATACTAACATATACAATCTGGTATTCAAATACTACTCCCACCAATAAGTGCTCATAGGACAAAAACAATAAGAGGGCACAAGCAAAAGCCCCATATATCTGCTTCTTTTTAAAGTCTTTCAAATTAATCAAAACTTCATAAGCCATAGTAAGAATTAGGAATATAAAAATAAAAGATTGACGGGCAGGTAAACTATTAGGAAAATGAAATCCATGCCATATATAATTAAGTATATTAAAATTAAAGCTAATTAAGAAAAAACCTGCTAGTAAGGCTTTACCTATCTTTTCTTTAGACTTCTTACTTGGGCGCATAAAATAAAGGGGTAAAAGTATATAAACAAGTATTGTACTATAGATATTTGGGTCATTTGCTGTAGTTTCAGATACTTCAACATTCATTAGCCCCCTTGATAAGATCTCATACATGGAGAAATACCTAGTGATAGTATCTGGAAAGTTAATATCTCCTGATGCAGATGCTTTTAATGCAAAGTATTCAGGTATAATTAAGAACGCTGCAAACATTCCTGCTAATAAGGAAAATCCTGCGAATTTAATAAGCCTTGTTCTAAAATAGTACCAGTCCATATTTGTATCATTTGTAAATAGGAGTACTATGAAATATAAAACAAGATATATACAAATCATGTATGCAATATAATAATTAGATACAATCGCTATAGCAAGTGTAAGAAAGTATAAGTATCCCTTACCTTCCTTTACCAATCTTTCTAGTCCTAATATTATAAGTGGTAGCAACATAAGGCAGTCTAACCACATTATATTCCAAGAAAATGCTGCAACATAGGATGAAAGAGCATAAAATAAGGATATGCCAATCACAGATAAATCACTACGCTTATAGTGGTGCCTTAAATAATAAGTGCAAGTTACACTAGATAATGCAAGCTTTAGAATTATAATTATATTCATTACTTCTATTAAGTGATTGCCTTTAATTAAAAGCAGTAACCAATTAATAGGGCTTGCAAGATAATAAGCATATAAACCTGTAAAATTAGTCCCAAGTCCTATATTCCATGAATATGTAAGGCTTCCCCCACTTGTAAGTTTCCTATGGAAGTCAGAAAAAAACGGGGCATACTGATGATACATATCTCTTGCTAGATACATTCTATCACCAAAGGGATGGACTCTCTTAATTATATAAAGGCTTATCAAAACAAAAATTGGTAGAAAAAAAGACCACAAATATACATACTTCTTTTCGGATAAAAACTTTTCCTTAAAACCTTTATTAGAACCTACTTTTTTACTTAACATTGTAAATACAACCTCTTCTTATTTATTTATCTTTATAATTCATTCTCTTTTACTTTGTCAGTATTTATATTCGTTTGTTGTAAGACATATATTGGCCTATCTTTAGATTCCATATAGATTTGCCCAATGTATTCCCCTATAATACCAAGGGATAGTTCAATAATTCCACCTAAAAACAAAATTCCTGATAATAGAGTTACATAACCAGGTACCTCTATCCCATAAATAAAGGTTTTAATAAGTGTAATTGCAATATAAATAAAGGCAAAAAGAGAAATTACAAAACCCATACCTGTAACCATCCTTAGAGGAACAATTGAAAAGGCTGTAATGCCACTTATGCCATATTTAAACAGGCCCCAGAAACTCCACTTTGTTTCTCCCATAGTACGGTCAATATCATCATAGGGTATCCATTTTGTTTCAAAGCCAACCCATTCAAATATTCCTTTAGAGAACCTTTGAACTTCAGACAATTCAAGTACTGCATCTACCATCTGTCTAGACATGATTCTATAGTCTACAGCTCCTTGTACAAGTTCAATATCCGTTAACATATTACTGATTTTATAATATGCTTTGGAAAACAAG
>CAZOSE010000230.1:0-3007 GCA_964582385.1 uncultured Lachnospiraceae bacterium | reverse complement strand
AACAACGTATCGAGATATTAAAGATGCTTTATAGGGAAGCAGAGATTCTAATATTTGATGAGCCAACCGCACTATTGACTCCCCAAGAAATAGAGTTCTTACTCAACATAATTGAAGGGTTAAGGGATACTGGCAAGACAATTATACTAATAACCCACAAACTAGAAGAGATAAAGAAAGTTGCTGATCGGTGTGCAATCCTTAGAAAAGGTAAGTTAATTGATGTACTAGATGTTGCTGACACTTCTACTAAAGTTATGGCAAACCTTATGGTTGGTCGTGATGTAATAACAGAAGTTATAAAGTCACGTCCAAAGTTTGGAGATGTAATATTAGATGTAAAGAATTTAACAGTACAAAATGATGACAATTTTGATGTTGTAAAAGATGTGTCTTTTAAGATACGAAGTGGTGAAGTCTTTGCAATCGCAGGTGTATCAGGTAACGGGCAAGTTGAAATAGCTGATACAATAGCTGGTCTTACAAAAGTACATAGTGGTTCTATAACTCTAGGTGGTGAGCCAATAGAAAACTATAGTATTAGAGAGCGTGCCCTAAAAGGTATCTCATATATTCCTGAAGATAGGCAAAGCTACGGGCTTATTCTTGAATTTACAGTTGCCGAGAATCTAGCACTTAAGGATTACTTTAAAGAAGCATATTGCAAGAATGGCATATTAGATTATGATAAAATTGATAAAAATGGACTTGGTCTAATTGACAAGTATGATATAAGAAGCGGACAAGGTATTCAAACTGTTGTACGTTCTATGAGTGGTGGTAATCAGCAAAAAGTTATTATAGCAAGGGAAATAGAACTTCAATCAGAACTTATGATATTTGTTCAGCCTACAAGGGGCCTAGATATAGGTGCAATTGAGAATATCCATAAGATGATTATTGAAGAAAGAGACAAAGGAAAAGCAATTCTTCTTGTATCATTAGAGTTAGATGAAGTCATGGAAATAGCTGATACAATTGGTGTTATTTACAATGGTGAGATTACCAAAATTGCAGATGTGAAGGATCTTACAACCAACCAGGTAGGAGAGTTTATGATGGGGGTACAACATGGCTAAGAAAAACAAAACTAATTCAAAACCTAATCCTATAAAGGCTGGATTTATAAAAGTTGTAGCTAATGGAAAGTGGCAATCAATAACCATTCCCGTATTTTCCGTTTTACTAAGTTTGATTGTTGCATCAATTATTATTCTAATTTTAGGTAAGAACCCAATTTCGGCATTTCATAACCTATTACAGGGTGCAGGGGTATTAGCAAAACCAAATTATGCCGGCTATAAAAGTATCTTAACTGACTTTATGTCATTATTAGATGCTATGACTCCTATACTTTTTGCTTCTCTTGCAGTAACAGTAGCTATGAGAGGTGGTTTGTTTAATATTGGTGCATCAGGGCAAATGTTACTAGGTGGCTTTTTATCAACAGTATTAATTGGATATAGCGGACTTCCAGCAGTTGTTGCAAAACCTTTAGTAATTATTGTTGGAATTATTGCAGGTGCAATGCTTGGTGGTTTAGTTGGATTTTTAAAATATAAGTTTAATATTAATGAAGTAGTATCAACAATCATGTTTAACTATATTGTTCAATATGTAGTAAGCTTTTTCATTAACTCTTATTATATTGACCCGGTATCTAGGCAGTCGAGATATATAAACGAAACTGCTAGGTTAACTTTAAATAATGTGGAAATCGGTGGACTAAAGATGGACATTTCCCTAGGAATAGTTCTAGGACTTGTTGCAGCAATAATCTTAAAGTTCTTTTTGGATAAAACAAGAATTGGATTCGAGATTAATGCTGTTGGAGCCAATCCTAAAGCTGCAAAATATGCTGGAATCAATGTTGGAAAAACAATGGTTTCTGCTATGGTCATATCAGGTGCTCTTAGTGGACTAGCTGGTGTAACTTACTTTCTTGGTTATTATTCATCTATCCAACCAAGAGTCCTTCCTAGTACAGGTTTTGATGCAATAGCAGTTGCCTTACTTGGTAATAATAATCCTATTGGAATTATAGGATCTTCATTTATTATTTCTGTTATAGATAAAGGTAGTACTTATATGAGTTCAATGTCAGGAATAAGACATGAAATAGCCTCATTAATAACAGGTTTGATTTTACTATTTAGTGCTTGTGGTGCTTATATTAAACACAGAGTTAACATTGCAAAAGAAGATTTAACACAAAAAAGTAAGGGAGGCAAATAAATAATGGAAACAATTATTATTGATGGTCTGTCATTCGCACTTCCTCTTTTTATAATGGCAATTGGTGGTATATATAGTGAAAGAAGTGGAATAACTAACTTAGCTATTGAAGGTTTACAAGGGTTTGGAGCTTTCTTTGGAGCCCTTGTTGTTGTAAGCATTAACTTTACAAGTGGAATTGCTGTAGAAAGATTATTCTATATAGCCTTGATATTTGCAATGATAGGGGGAGCCCTTTATGCAGTTATCCATGCTGTTCTTTGTGTTAATTTTAAGGCAAATCAGGTAATTAGTGGTATTGTTATTAATATATTATCTATGGCCTTAACTGGGTTTTTGGTTTCACAAATTAATGGTGTAGCTTTTGGAAATGTATCAGACAAATTCCAACTAGGTGTTTCAACTAGGATTACAGTTCCTGGCCTATCAGCAATCCCTGTTATTGGAGCCATATTTAAAAATGTATATCCTTTTGAAGTTGTTATTATTATAATTGCGGTTATTGCTTGGTATATATTATATAAAACAAGATACGGACTGCAACTGAGGGCCTGTGGTGATAATCCTCATGCTGTGGATGCTGCAGGTGGAGATGTATCAAAAATTAGGTTCTTTGCGGTTATGATATCTGGTGCCTTATCAGGACTTGGTGGTATATGTTTCGCCTATTCTATATCAGCGAACTTCTCCCCAAGTATTTATATGGGATATGGATATCTAGCAATTGCAGCTTTAATTTTTGGTAACTGGGAGATTACTCCGACTCTTCTTG
>CAZOSE010000229.1:1664-3012 GCA_964582385.1 uncultured Lachnospiraceae bacterium | reverse complement strand
AGTTAGTAAGCATTATCGGAACTGCAAATGAAACTAGTTGCTTCCTAATATTTCCTTGGGTAAAATCATTATTTTGTCTCATTTAATCTTCCTTTCATTTATAAGAAGTCTGAAATATTATAATTCTTTCTCTCTCATTATCCTCACAAGTCCAGTCTCTACAGTCAATTTCATCCATAAACACAAGTTCATCTATTCCCAGAAGGTATAAAAGATATTCTTCTGAAGGATAGTAAAAAAACAACAATATTTTCCTTGGCTCAAGATAATAAGACTCGATAATCCTAGCTACTACACTTTGAAAAATCTCCACTGAAAAGGGATTAAAAAAATAACAAGCGCTCACTTCTTTTGGCACTTCGTAATCTTCTGCATTCTGATTTATAAAACTTGTACGGTTAGCTGATATTGCCGTCTTTTGGTTTTCCATTGCTTTTGCATATATTCTCTCATCGTATTCTATCCCAATGGATTTAGCCCTAGTTTGGTATGAAAGAAAAAAACTCACTCGTCCCTTACCACAGCCATAGTCTAAAACCACATCGTTTTTACTTACTAAGCTACTGTTAACCATTCGTTCAAGAACAGCATAAGGTGTTGGTTCATAGGGATAGCGATACTGGTCTGACCTAGAATCATCATAACCTGTGGTCTTTACTTTCAAAATCTTCTCCCATATTTCTTCATTTCTGTTCATAATTTATTTATCAAATCCTTCTGTAATACTATTTTAAATTATTTATTAAATGCTTCTGTAATACTGTTTTTAATTGTGAATAAATTTCAAATATAATTACTTAGCATTTATTCTTATAGGGAGTGATATAACTTGTACAAGTTATATCACTCCCTATTTTAAGACCATCTATTTACCGATGATACCTTTTAAAATTACTGCTGTTATTATTCAATCTATATTTTGTTTTTACTATTTCATTAGCAATGTTTTGTCTTTTTCTATATCTTTAAAAGCTAATAAATAATTGATGCCCGAAACAATAATACCACCACCGATGAAATTACCAACTCCAGATACAAGTAAATTGTAAATAATATCTTTTGCTGTAAGGCTAGCACCATAAAATAATGCTGCAAACAAATAATACATATTAGCAACAACGTGCTCTGTTCCACTAAGGACAAATACAGTAATTGAAAGCCATAATACAACAACTTTTGCAATTTCATCTTTGCAACTGTAAGCAAGACATACACCGGTACAAACTATTATGTTACATAGAATTGCACTGCTAAATAACTGTCCCATAGGCATGTTAACCTTATAAAGTGCTTTGTCAATTACTAAGTTTATTGTTGCCTCGTCAAAAGCTCCTGATGCCCTTGTCAA
>CAZOSE010000229.1:0-1654 GCA_964582385.1 uncultured Lachnospiraceae bacterium | reverse complement strand
ATCTTTTGAATCTTAGTTCGGCGTGCATAAACTGCAACCATTACCATACAATCACTGGTATACAGCTCAGCTTGCATCAAAAGGACAGCTATAATACCTACTGGGAAAACCACTGCCCCTAGGAAATCTCCTAATCCTGGGCTTGAAATGCTTGTTGAAACCTTTAGGCTTGCTATTGCTCCTATAGCAATATATAACCCTGCAAGTATTCCTTGCATGATTAAAACAACATATCTCTTATTTGCCTTGTTTTTGCTTTGACTTAATATGTAATTTGTTAAAGCTTTAGGCCCTGAATGACTACTCATAAATAAATTCCTTTCTAGTTTCTTTATACATATATATATATATCACCTTTTATACAAAAGTTCAATCATAAGAGAATTCGTGTTTTATTTCTTAATTCATTTTTCTCTCTTAATCCCTCTAGTTTAATTGTTTTTCAGCCTTGCTCTTAGAGATTTCACATATTCTTTATCTTCATCGCTGATTCGGTAGGAGTCAACCATTTTCTGAATAGCCTTTCCAAGGATACTATATTTAAGTCCACAAGTTTCAATATATACAATTGTGTCTTTAGGGTTGAAGACAGCTAAATCACATATAAGCCATGCTGCTGCCATTTGCACATAATATTCATCATCATCTTTAATTAGCGATAATATCTCCTTTGTATTCTTTGGATCTTTTTGCAGTCCTGTTAAGAACAGCACATATCCCCAGCGCCTTGTAAATGTTTTATTAGAGTTAATATATCTCTTAGCCTTATCATATGCAAACTCAAAATCAATTGGCTTTATTAAGAACTGTGTTAGTTGGTCCACATGCCACCAATCTTGTAAATAATCCTCATTGTCCTCTATAAATGAAAATTGCTTAGATATATCAGTAATAAGGCCTAATGACACTTGAAAATAAATACGATGCAAAACTTGGTTGGGCAAAATGTAATCCTTAATTTCACTGACATCAGTAACGCTTTTAATTAATCTCTTACTAAGCGTGTCAAGATCTTTTGTTTTCATGTTGGGTATATGGGATAGTTCTTCTAAAATTTGTTTATATAACATATGTATATTTGTATGATGCATTTAATAACTAATACATCAATACACTCCTTTCTATTTAATCTAATACTGGTAATTAAAGTTTTTTCAGATTCTACATCAAGTTATCAGGTTCTGGTACAAATCTTAAAAGGCCATTATTCTACTTTTGTTAGCTTACGGGCAATTCTTACTACTTGGTTGAAAAAAGGTAATTCCATTTCTTTCTTAACAGTATTCAATTCCTCACGTATCTTAATTTTTTGTGGACAGTTTTCCTCACACTTTCCGCATTCTTTGCAGATTGAAGCATAGGCTGGTTGTTTCGAGAGAACACCCAATGTTTGCATATACTGCCACCTGTTACTTTTTAAACCTAGTAGATACTTATCATTGTAACTTGCAAAGCATCCTGGAATATCAACACCAAATGGACATGGCATACAATATCCACAGGAGGTGCAAGGAATCTTTGTCTTTTCAAGTATGACTTTCTTTACATGTTCAAATATCTCTAATTCTTCATGACTTAGTGAATTAGGCTTTGCATCTGATGCAATCTTAATATTTTCTTCAAGCTGTGCTTCATCACTCATTCCAGAAAGCAC
>CAZOSE010000228.1:2804-3045 GCA_964582385.1 uncultured Lachnospiraceae bacterium | reverse complement strand
AATAGTGGATGATTTGGTAAAATACAGTTCAATACCTATAATAATACAAGCAAACGCAGGACTGCCTAAGTATGAAAACAAGATAAGCTACTATGATATAGGTCCTGATGAATATTGTAATGAAATTAAGCAAATGGCCAAAAAGGGTGTTCTTATATTCGGTGGTTGCTGCGGTACTACTCCTGAATACATTAAGGATATAAAAAATACTCTCGCCAGTCTGAAACCAAAAGAGATAACC
>CAZOSE010000228.1:0-2774 GCA_964582385.1 uncultured Lachnospiraceae bacterium | reverse complement strand
TAGGTGATGAAGTTAAAGTTATTGGTGAAAGAATTAATCCTACAGGTAAAGAAGCTCTAAAAGAGGCTCTGCTCACAGATGATTTGGAATATATTATTGAAGAGGCTATAAGTCAGCAAGAAAGCGGTGCTGATATTTTAGATATTAATGTTGGTCTTCCTGGAATAGATGAAGTGGGTATGATGTCAAATGTTATAACAGAAGTGCAAACCCTTATATCTCTTCCTTTGCAAATAGATAGCGCTAATGTAGACGTACTTGAATCTGCTGCAAGGATATATAACGGAAAACCTATTCTCAATTCAGTAAATGGCAAAAAAGATAGCATGGAAGCAATTTTTCCCATTGTAAAGAAATATGGTTGTCTTGTTGTCGCCTTAACCCTTGATGAGGACGGACTTCCGAAAACAGCAAAAAAACGCCTTGAAATTGCAACAAAACTAATTGAAACAGCTAAAACCTATGGTATTCCCAAAGAGAACATCCTAATAGATCCCCTAGTTCTAACCGCCTCAGCAGAACAAGAGGCTGTAATGGAGACTCTTAAATCCATTCCTTTAATAAAAGAAAAACACAATGTTAAGATAGTTTTAGGAACTAGTAATGTGTCTTTTGGCCTCCCTAATAGGACTTTAATAAATACGACCTACCTTGCGGTTGCCTTGGCTCATGGACTTGATGCTCCAATAACTGACCCAACAAATGAGGATATTATGGGAGTTATAAGGTCATTTAAAGTACTTGCTAATCAAGATAAGGGTAGCAAGGAATATGTAGATGCTTATAGTAATGCAGCTATAACTCCGTCTACTTATAACAATAATTTACAGGAAGTTATCATTAACGGATTAAAAGATGAAGCAAAAAATGTTTCCCTAGACCTACTTAAACAATATGATTCATTAAAGATAATTGATGATTTCTTAATGCCAGCCTTAGATGCTGTTGGAGAGAAATACGAACGTTTAGAAATCTTCCTTCCCCAACTAATAAGAAGTGCAGAAACTGCTAAAGAAGTATTTGAAGTGATAAAAGAACATATAAATAAAGATGGTAATTTAGATAAACAAATAATTGAGGGTGAAAAGATCATAATGGCTACCGTTTTTGGAGACATTCATGATATTGGTAAAAGCATTGTAAAGGTTATCTTAGAAAACTATGGTTACAATATTATTGATTTAGGTAAAGACGTACCAATAGAAAAGATCGTAAAGGCAGCTATAAAGGAAAATGTTAAATTAATTGGTCTTAGCGCCTTGATGACTACGACGGTAACAAACATGGAGTTAACAATAAAAGAATTAAAAGAAAGACTTCCTAATATAAAAGTAATGGTAGGTGGTGCTGTACTTACTGATGATTATGCCAAAGAAATTGGTGCCGATTACTATTCAAGTGATGCTAAAGGCGCAGTGGAAATAGCTGGAAAAGTATTTAGTTAAATGTTGGAAATACTAGTAAAGTGTTATACTTATTTATAAAGATAACTTAGGATATGCAAAAACAATATCTCTAATTCAAAACTCAGTGAGTAATCTTGTGTAAACTGAGAAAAGATAGTGCTAAGCACTATCTTTTCTTAGTTTATTTGATTGAATATTTTATTAACATATACTTCTATATCTCCTGGTGTAAGCATGCAAAACTTCTTTTTAACTGCACAAAAATACTTTCCTATAAGATCTTTAGTAATTATATCATTAGAGTGTGCATCAATAGGTAACCCATCTCTAGTCTTTAGCCATGGCAATTCCATATGGGTAAGCTTTTCTAAAGTCTTACCACTAAAACAACATAAGTTTTTAATAATGCTATCTAATATAGCTTTTTCCGGGGTTATAAACACAGACTCATCAAATTCTGCAACTCCATCAATTGGATCAAATCTGTAATTAGAATATCTATAATATATGTCTCTGTATACTGGACCATGAACCCATGCTTCACAGTCTTCTTCAAAAACAAATTCTTCCTCAAAAGCATAATAGAACCCCTGAACATAGTATAGTATCTTTTGTAAAGCTAATGGTGTAACGTCCTCACATCTATAGAGTAAATATCTTATAACTAGGTCTATTTTTGATTCAGTATAATCTATTTCTCCTAATACCTCGTTAACTGCTCGTTTACTTTTTTCATAGGAAAGCTGTGACTTTAAATTATCTTTATTTGTTTCTAATATTTCAAAATAATATGATGGTTCATCATATATCTTTTTTAATATATCTGAATACTGCTTTGTAGGTAAGTATCCGTCATAATACCTAGAGAAAGTCATTTCTCCCCATCCTAGAAGAAGTGATAACGGACGTTTACCTATATTGTATTTCTTAGGTATATCAACAAGTTTTTCCATAGAAATAAGGTCATTCTTTTTTCTATAAGAGTTATATAGAAGCTCCAAATTCTCATCTTCAACCTCTGCTACAAAAAGTTCACTATGACATTCTTTGCATATAGCCTCTTTACCTATATATTCATATTCCTCACCTTTTAATATTTCATTCCTTTTTATAGAAGTTACTTCATATTCAACATCTCTTCTGCAATCTTCACAAAATATCTTTTTACCATTCATATAGCATCCTCCTTTTTTGCGATTACCTAAACAAATAACTAATCGCCTTGTTACGCTTATGAAATGATATAACAACTAATCTTCTTTCTTTAACGATATCAATAAGATTAAACTTTACATACATATCTATTAATTCTTCTATACCAATGAAGTTAATTAACTTAACTTGTGGACAAAACACGTAAAGTATTTC
>CAZOSE010000227.1:1341-3104 GCA_964582385.1 uncultured Lachnospiraceae bacterium | reverse complement strand
TTATAAGCATATAGTGCTACTGTCAGATGGTGTACCCAGCTATTCTTTTGGTTTTACAAGCGGAACCATTCGTAACAATGGAGCTACATTTGTAAATAGCGGTAATACCGTTCGCTATCAATATGGAAGTAATCAAGTTGGTACTTATAATAGTGCACATTACCGGACAGGGAAAAATTATAATAGAAGTGACTTTAATGATACAAGTGTAGGTAATGGCTATGGTCCATCTGGCTACGGAGGAGCATTACATTACTTTGGAAATAACTATATTGGTAATTACCGAGTATTTTATGACCATGGAAACAGCTCAATCAATGAGTCTAAGTTTGTAAAGAGTGCAGGACATACAATGTGGACTGTAGCACTTTCAGCAGGAACTGACGGGAATGCAATATTAAATGAAATAGCAAGTACAGATAAATCCTATACTTCATCTGAAAATGATTTGGAAAAGATTTTTAGTGAAATTGCCGGTTCTATAAATACAGCGGCAAACTCTATGGTAGTCACAGATCCTATGGGACCTGGTTTTAAAATTCCAAATAATCAGATTGGAAACATTTTTGTAAGTCAAGGAACTATTACTTACAATAATAATACTCTAAGTTGGAATGCTGGAAACTTACATACGCCGATAGCACCAGGTTCAAACATAAAATATGCAGAATTAAAATATAGGGTAGAAATAACAGATGATATTCTTAGTGAAACACCAGATTCAGATGGACTTTATCCAACTAATGGTAGTGCAAAGGTTAATTATACAGGTATAAATGGTCCTGAAGAGAAAAATTTCCCTGTTCCAAAAGTTAATCCGATTTTTATGACAATATCAAAAAGTCTTAATGACAATTTGGGAAATTCAATTAATGACAGTAACCGAACATTTAATATAGGTGTTAAGAGTGATAATACGGATGGAGATACAATCTATCCTGAATATAGCCGAACCTTTAACCTAAAGCCAGGTCAATCAGTTACAACAACAGATCTTAGGCTAGCAGACACCTATACCATTACTGAAGGTGGAGTCTCAGATTATGATGTGACTATTAAGGTAGGAAACGCAGTAATTAATACCTTTATAGCTGAACCACCAGCAGGGAATCCACTAGCTGATACAGGCCAAGAAGATATCGAAATTGAAGTTATTAATAAAGAAAAGGCCCTAGGTCAATTAACAGTAACTAAAGCTCTTAATAATAAAGATGGAAGCCCTATATCAAATGACACAAGAGAATTCACCATTAATGTAAATGGGCCTAATAATTATTCTGAAACCTTTACTTTAACTGGAGGGACTTCAAAGACACTATCAAACTTAGTTTATGGTGAATATATAGTAACAGAGGAGGGACCTGGAACTGGGTTTAGTGTAACTATGAATCCAGTAGATGGGAAAGTGAACCTAGCTTATAATGGTAAGTCTAAGGCTGTTACGATTACTAATGTATATGAATCACCACTTATTGATGTTACTGCTTCTAAGACTTGGATAGGCGGAAGCGAGACCCATCCAAATATTTGGTTTAAGTTATACAGACAAATAAATTCATCTGGAACAGCACTACTTGTACCAGGAGCAGAGACTAAAGAATTAGCTAATGGAACGCTAGAAGTTAAATGGGAAAACCTACCTAAAACCGACCTTAATGGAAAGGACTACATCTATTCTGTTAAAGAATACATTAATATCACTGACGAGGGTGAACTAAATCTAGTTCAAGGTGGGCCAGCAGGATACTCTAAGACTGAAAATG
>CAZOSE010000227.1:0-1331 GCA_964582385.1 uncultured Lachnospiraceae bacterium | reverse complement strand
TAACCAATGGCGTGATGTAGACCCTGCTAATGTAACTTCTATTACTGTTACAAAGACCTGGCAAGGGGTACCTGAAGGTGAAACACCAGAAGCTATAATTGAGTTGTATGATGAAGATGAGCCAGGTACAGTTATAATGACGGAGACACTAACTCCAGAAAAAAGTACTGTAACTTGGGAAGGCCTTCCATACTCCAAGGGAGAGCCACCAGTAGCAATTAAATATAAAATAAGAGAACTTGATATATATGGTTATGAATCTAGTGATCCAGTAAAAAGTCCAGTAACAATTTCCGATATGGTGAGAACAACGCCAAATAACAATTCAAATTGGCCGATTACTAAGCCTAGCTTTGTTGTTACAAAACCAACAGGAAACCAGCCTTACGTAATTTGGACATTGAATCACTTGCCAGAAGATGAAAGAGATGATTTCATTGAAAACTTTCATACAGGGGCAACTACACATAATACCAATTTAGGACCTTTTGGAAGTCTATCCATAAACGATCCCATCATATGGATAGAGGGTGCAGATGTTAACCACGATATATACCCTAATGATCCAGAAAAAGGACTTATTAAAGTCAAAGTAGATTTTGATAGAGATGGAAAAATAGAAAAATCAGAAATTTTGTTTCAAAGTACATCAAGTTGGACCCAGTTTATAGTTGGAACCTATTCAGCACAAGAATTCTCTCTAACAAACACTAATATAATAACTGAAGTTGCCATAAAAAAAGAAGTTACTGGCAACATGGGCAATAAGGATATAGAATTCAACTTTAAAGCTCAGATAAAATCAGAAGATGGTAGCATAAAAGACTTAGAGGATTTTACACTAATACATGGTGGAACTAATATAATTAAAGCTCCTAAGGGTACATACCTAAGGATCAAGGAAACTAATGCGATAGGGTATGGGATTACGGTAACTTCAGCAGAAGGTTCCACAATGGTAACATACACACCTGATGATGATGGTTGGTATGAAGTAGCTATTACCGATGGTCTAACTATTCAGGTTGAGAATAACAAAGAAGCAGAAATATACACTGGAATCTACACCAATTCGCTACCATACTTTATAATCTTGACAATTGCAATTGTTGCACTGTCAGTAATAGTAATAAGAAAGAGACAATTAAAAACTAATACTGATAGGAGGTACTAACATGAGTAAACTTGCTACTAGAGAAATTATAAAAGACAAGATAAAAAGGGAAAAAACCATAGATCATGACGAGGGTATTGAAGATAACAATACTTCTGAAATGAAAAATGATGATGGTAATTATCAATTTACTAAATACCAAGAACTAAATCCAGAA
>CAZOSE010000226.1:0-3122 GCA_964582385.1 uncultured Lachnospiraceae bacterium | reverse complement strand
TGAATTTTGAAAAATCTTTAAGTCCAATGTATATTGGCAAAATGTTTGTTAAAAATCGTTTAGTAGTGCCTGCTATGGATTCCGCAATGTGTGAAGAGGATGGAACCATAGGTCAAATGGCTTGTAATTATTATGGTTCTAGAGCAAAAGGCGGATTCGGCATGGTAATTACAGAAATTATTGCAGTAGATGATAAGGCTATGGGAATGCCAGGGCAACCTAGAGTATATGATGATATGCATTTGCCTGGATTAACGAAACTTGCAGATGCTATCCATGCAGGTGGTGCTAAAGCCATCGCTCAGCTTCATCATGCAGGAAGAGAAACAACCTCCGCTATGATAGGACAAACCCCATCTGGCCCATCTTCCATTCCATCACTTGTTTATCGTGAGAAAGTTCACGAATATACTACTGAGGAAGTATATGAATTAATAAGAAATTATATTGAGGCGGCCAAAAGATGTAAAAGAGCTGGATTCGATGGAATTGAGTTTCATAGTGCTCATGGATATATGGGGTTACAATTTTGGAGTCAAAGAACTAACAAACGAATAGATGAATTTGGTGGAGGATTAAACGGAAGAAGTTATTTTCATAAATTAATTATTGAAGGTATCCGTACAGTATGTGGTGAAGATTTTGCTATTATTGTAAGATTAGATACTATTGAAGGAATATCAGCAGGCGTTGATGAGAATGAAGCGGTGGTCTTTTCTAGATTAATGGAAGATTTCGGTGCTGACGCCATAAATGTTTCTGCTGGTACTTATGCAGCGTGGGATGTTATTGTACCACCTCCAGATATGCCACAAGGATGGAATTGGCACGGAACAAGAAGAATCCGTGAGGCTATTAATATTCCAGTAATGTCTGCAGGTAGATTCTCAGACCCTATAATAGTTGAGCAGGCAATTAAGCGTGGAGATACTGATTTTATATGTTTAGGGCGAGCTTCAATTGCAGATCCAGACTTTCCTAATAAATTAGCTGGTGGAGATATAGACTCAATTGTACCTTGTGTAGCTTGTACCCAGCGTTGTATGAGTTTTAATGATCATGATAGCCTTCAGGAAGGTGATTGGGGAATATCTTGTATGTATAATCCAATGAGTAACAATCGTCAAGATGTTCAGTATTCTTCTACTGCAAATCCTAAAAATGTTATGATAGTAGGTGGTGGCCCAGCAGGCCTTGAAACGGCTTGGATTGCAGCTGATCGCGGACACAATGTAACTTTATATGAGAAAAATGATAAAAACAGATTAGGTGGACAACTCTTAATAGCGTCATATCCTCCATACAAACAAGACCTTACACGGCCAATCCGCCATTACAAACATATGTGTGAGAAATACGGCGTTAATATAATTTGTAACACTAAAGTAACTGAGGATTTAATAAAAGAAAAGAAACCAGATGTACTTGTTGTTGCAACAGGGGCAGAGCCTTTCAAACTGAACATTCCTGGTAAAGATAATGATAATGTATTCATGGCTAGTGATGTTCTTCTAGGTAAATCTATTCTGGCAAAAAGTGTACTTGTTATAGGTGGTAGTCTGGTAGGAGTTGAAACAGCAGAATTTGCTCACGAATATTGTGATAAAGTTGAAGTCGTTGAAATGAAAGATGCTGTTGCTACTGATATGTATATGACTGTTAGAGATAGTATGTTAAAAAGATTTAAAGAAAAAGAAATCAAAATTCATACTAATACTACTGTTACTAAAATTGAAGGTAATAGTGTATATGTAAACAAAGAAGGTAAAGAGATTGAACTTGAAAATTTTGATAATGTTATATTTGCCGTTGGCTATAAGACTTGCCCACAATTTGAAAATGTAGAAGATTTAGCTGACGAAATATATGTAATTGGTGATGCTAAAGAGGCTAGGAGTGCTGTGGAAGCAATTTATGAGGGTGCACGAGTAGGGATGAAGATTTAAAACAAGGGATAAAATAATTAATAAATCTCCCCCATTGTATCTTTGGGGGAGATATTATGAAGAAGCTTTTTAAGGAGTAATAATACCTTCTGTTAACAATCTTTCAATAAACTCCGATGGTTTTATTGCCACCACTCTGCTTCCAACAAAATCTTTGATATTTCTCGTTATAATATAATCTACTTTCATCCGCGTTGCACATGCACTCTGAACTGCATCTTCATAGTCTTTAAAGTTCATCTGTGTCGCTTTCATCAGATCATCACTTTTTAAATCAACAATCGTAAAGATCATAGATATTATATTTAATATTTCCTGGATCCTATCAGAATCCAATTCTTTACGCATAATATATACTATATTGGGAATAGAAAGCGCAGATACGACTCCTGTAATCTTCTTTACCTCACAGAGTTTAAATATTCTGGACGAGTCCCCATAAAACTCTTCACGATTGCACAAAACATCCAAGATAATATTCGTATCAATCAATACTTTCATATTTGTGCATCCTCTCTGCTCTCGCATCTTTGTCATCATAGTTTTCCTTCAATACTCCTGTCAAATAATCCGTCAAAAAGGAAACACTTTTAGCATTGGAAATCAGTCTGGCAACCTCTTTTCCATTTTTCAAGACAATGACTTCACCACCATCCTGTACCATTTTAAGATACTTCCCAAAATTATTTTGCACTTCCGTTGTTGTTGCAATCGTCATAGTAACACCTCCTTTAGCTAATATCATTATATGTATCTTTCACTAATTAGTCAATGATGTTAGCTAAAGTTTTTACATGTAGTTTTAGCTACTCTGTTTATTTTTTTCATCTATTTCGGTAGAAACCATTAATTTTCAATTGCCTTTTTTTGTTTTAACGCTTAGCTTAGTGATTCCTTTCTTCCAACAGCAACGGCACAATAGGAGACGGTTCTATCTGTGTCATAGAGTAATATGACACAGATAGAACCGTCCCCCATTGTGCTATTGTGTCACCCAAATATTTGCCTCATAAGGCCTCAAATATGATGATGAAATATCTTTATAATTAGATAACAAGCACTTACCATCTTGAGTTTTATTTATCTTTAGCTGTCTTTCACTTAGATTAATCTCGATATATAGAGTTTTACTTTTGTCTTTACGATAATATGTGAACAAATCCTTTTTATCTTTAT
>CAZOSE010000225.1:0-3126 GCA_964582385.1 uncultured Lachnospiraceae bacterium | reverse complement strand
TTATATCATTCTATACTTTAATGTCAAGATTTTTTTAATCCACACTAATTCCACACTAACTCTATATTATATGGAATATATTTCAATTAAATTCATATATTTTCATTAAATGAATAAGAGTTATAGACAAACTGTTGCAAAATATCTTATAATAACATTATTCAAATAAACAAATTGGAGGAAAGGCTTATGGATTTTATTTTAAAATTATTACCAGCAATATTTTTTATAGTATTTGTCATTGTTATTATTCTGATAGGCTATGTTAAAGCACCACCTGATCAAGCATTTATTATATCCGGGTTCAAAAAGGATGGGAAGATTTTAATCGGGCGTGCAGGTATAAGGATTCCCTTTCTAGAAAGATTAGATAAGTTATATTTAGGTCAAATGACTGTTGATATTAAGACAGAGCTAAGTGTACCAACTAATGACTTTATCAACGTTAATGTTGATGCTGTTGCCAAGATAAGGATACATAATACAGAAGATGGTATTAAGCTGGCTGCTAAGAACTTTTTAAATAAGGCACCGGAACAGATTACTTTAGATTTACAAGACTCATTACAAGGTAATATGAGGGAAATTATTGGAACCCTATCATTAAAAGAAATTAATACTGACAGAGATTCTTTCTCAGATCAAGTAATGTTAAAAGCTTCTAAGGATATGGAAAAGCTCGGTATTGAAATAATCTCCTGTAATATTCAAAATGTTACAGATGAAAACTCACTAATCAAAGACCTAGGTGCTGACAATACTTCATTGATTAAAAGAAATGCTGCAATTGCTAAAGCTCAGGCTGATAGAGACGTTGCAATTGCTCAGGCAAGAGCCGATAAAGAAGCTAATGATGCCAGGATTTTGGCTGAAACTGAAATTGAAGAAAGAAACAATGAATTAGAAATTAGAAAGGCTGAACTAAAGACTTTAGCAGATGCTAAAAGAGCTGAAGCAGATGCATCATATAAGGTACAAGAACAAGAGCAAAGAAAAACAATCGAAACCTCTAAGGTTAATGCTGATATTGCAAAAGCTGAACGTGAGGCAGAACTAAGAAAACAAGAAGTTCTAGTAGAAAAACAAAAACTCGATGCCCAGATTAGAACACAAGCTGATGCTGAGCGTTATAGACAAGAACAAGTAGCTGAAGCTGAACTTTTTACTAGGCAGAAGGATTCTGAAGCTAAGCTTTATGAAGATAAGCAGGCAGCTGAAGCAGAAAAGGCAAGAGCCGAGGCTGAAAGATTTGCTAAAGAGATGTCCGCTGAAGGTGCACGTGCACTTGGACTTGCTGAGGCCGATGCAATCAGAGCAAAGGCTTTAGCTGAAGCAGAAGGTATTAACAAGAAGGCAGAGGCTATGCAAAAGT
Organism: uncultured Lachnospiraceae bacterium; assembly: GCA_964582385.1. GTDB lineage: Bacteria > Bacillota > Clostridia > Lachnospirales > Lachnospiraceae > JAAYRG01. Next base: position 1,754 of record CAZOSE010000225.1, on the reverse strand, counting down.
ACGGCGAAGCAGCAATTATTGAAATTATAATGAAAGCTATGCCTGAAATCGCCAAAAATGTTGCTGAACCTCTATCTAAGGTTGATAAGATTACAATGTATGGTGAAGGTAATAGTACTAAATTAATTCAGGATATTGTAAATGGAACCACCCAAGCAAGTGAAGGTATATCATCCGGTTTAGGAATCGACCTAAAAGCTTTAATATCAGGCTTCCTTGGTGGAAAAGTATCTCAAGTTGATGAAGAAAACAACAATCAGACAAAAGATAATCCTAAGCAAATAACAGAACAAAATATTACAATTGATTCTGATGATAGTATAGAATAAAAACCTAAATAAAAAGATTGATTTAACTTATCCACCAATGTTAAATCAATCTTTTTTTATGTTATAATGACGATAGCTTAACTTATTAACTAACCATTTTATTTTGGAAAGGAGTAGACTGATATGAATACAAGTTTAAACAAAGATATATTCTATGATAAAAGGAAGCTATTTGATGAAGGCAAAACTAAATCCTATAACTTTAGAATTAATCAATTGAATAAACTCAAGTTGGCAATAAAGAAATATGAAGAGGAGATTCTAGATGCTTTATATAAGGATCTGCACAAGTCCAGATTTGAGTCCTATACATCAGAAATAGGACTTGTTTATGAGGAAATAAACTATACTATCAAACATCTAAAAAAGTGGATAAAGCCTAAAAGGGTAAGGGATGTTGTATCTACAATGCCTTCTAAGTCCTATATATATCCAGAGCCATTAGGGGTAGTTCTTATAGTTGGCCCTTGGAATTACCCCTTTCAGCTAGTGTTATCACCCTTAATAGGTGCAATAGCTGGTGGAAACTGCGTACTAATTAAGCCTTCTAATCAATCTGTAAATACATCTTTAATAATAGAAAAGATTATTAAAGAGACTTTTCCTAAAAAATATATATCTGTAATACAAGGAAAAGGTTCAACAATTGTTCCTTATCTTATTGAAAACTATAATTTTAACCATATATTTTTTACAGGAAGCCCAAGGGTAGGTAAAGAAACTTTACGATTAGCTTCAGATAGTTTAACTCCCGTTACATTGGAATTAGGAGGTAAGTCCCCAGCAATTGTCCATAATGATGCGAACTTAGACCTTGCAGCTAAAAGAATCGTATCAGGGAAGTACTATAACTCTGGCCAAACTTGCATAGCTCCTGACTATCTTTTAGTTCAGGAAGATATTAAAGAAGAATTTATAGGAAAACTTATAAAGTATATAAAATTCTTATATGGTGATAATCCACAGGCTAGTAAAGATTATGGTAGGATTATCAACAAAAACAGATTCGCTACACTTATTAATTATTTAAATGATAGTAAAATTATATTTGGTGGTAGTAATGATATAGATGACTTATATATCGAACCCACAATATTAGAATGCAAAGACCTTGATAATCCCCTAATGAAGGATGAAATATTTGGTCCCTTGCTTCCTGTTTTAACCTATAGGAAAATAGAGGAAGTTATAGAGGTTGTTAGAAGAAATAGATATCCACTAGCACTATATTTATTTACTAATAATAAAAGAATAGAAAATTTCATCATAGAAAGGCTTGAGTTTGGTGGTGGTTGTATAAATAACAGTCTCCTTCATATATTGAACCCTAAGATGCCTTTTGGTGGAGTAGGAAATAGTGGCATAGGAAGATATCATGGTAAGTATTCTTTTGATACATTTACTCATTATAAGAGTGTGTTAAAA
>CAZOSE010000224.1:0-3140 GCA_964582385.1 uncultured Lachnospiraceae bacterium | reverse complement strand
ATGACAAAACCGTCGACTCCTAGCGATTGATAGTCTTTTGCGGTTTGAACTAGCTTATCAATATTGTGTACCGGACTAATTGTATACAAAATACAAGCATAACATTCTTTGCCAGTGTTCTTAACTGCTCTGATTGCAGTTTCACAATTCCTAGAGTCATTCAATCCATCAAAAACTTGAAATATATCCATACCAGCATTAGCTGCTAGTTCAACAAACTTTTCAACAATGTCATCTGAATATTGCCGATAACCTACGAGGTTTTGGCCTCTTAGCAGCATCATAGTTTTTGTATTTTTCAAATTAGCCTTAATTTGGCGTAATCTATCCCAAGGATCGTCATTTAAGTATCTTATGGCAACATCAAAAGTTGCACCGCCCCATACTTCTAGGGAATCAAATCCAACTTGATCCATCTTTGATATAACTTGGATAATGTCTTCTGTTTTAAATCTTGTTGCATAAAGAGACTGTTGGCCATCTCTAAAATCTACATTACGGAACTTCACTGATTTAGTAACTAATGGTTCAGATAAGCTAGTAGATTCTGCCTTTGATTTTTGAATTTTTCCTGCATCTTTCTTAAAAAAACTGAACATCCAGTCAGTCTCCTTCCTTATAAATAAGATATCATTCTAATCTTCTTCAAATTCCACTGGTTCAAACATATCTAGAAGTTCTAGTGCTGGTAAAAGCTTACTAACACCACAGGTAAAGAAAATTATACGTATTACTTGGAATATCTCATCTAAGGTAGCTCCATTTTCCATAGCAAGTTTTGCGTGAACCTTCATAGTTGTTTCAGTACCAGTTGCCATCCCAATTGCCATAACAATTAATTCACTATATTTTTTAGGAATAACAATATCACTATTGTTAGTCATTAAATATTGTTGTAAAAAAGCATTAACTAGACTAGGATCATTACCCATTACTTTGTGAGACTCAAGTAAACCGCCACCACGTGCTTCTTTAAGTTTTCTTAATATTTCTTGAGAACGAGCCAGTTTTTCTGGATTGTCTTGTTTCATGATATACCTCCCATTTTAAATAAAGTACCAACTTTAGGTACTTTGAATATTTTGTTGTGAGTTTTTAAGCATTATAATTTTTATTTACATTATTTTGTACTATTTAAAATAAATCAAATCCACCACAGAAATGATTATAAGCATTAAGTTAACGTTAAACTAAATCGTTGTAGCTAATATACAAGAAATTATAGGCCATGTCAAGAATAAAAATTAAAAAGATAACCATACAGTATTATTATCAGATGTGTTTAAGCTGATTTTAACTACCATATGGTTAAGTCAAAACAATGATTTTGATATTAAAGGATAAAACTTTCCCTTAGAACTATATTAGCTGGAACCCTATGATGGGAGGGGATTAAGGTGTTTTTGCTTAGTTTTTCTGATAAAGTTTCAATAATCAGTTTGCTAATAAGAATATGGGGCATTTCGACAACACTTAAGGAAGGGAAGGTTAGGGCTGTTGATTCCGGACTTAACAATCCTATTGTTAGGATTTCGACATCCTCAGGAATTCTAATGTGGTTGTGGTGAAAGGTATGTAAAGCTCCTATTGCCATTGAATCAGATTCAAAAAATATAGCTTTTGGGGCATCAGACATTTGACAATAGATCTGTGCAGCCCTTGCACCACCAGATATTGTACTGTATTCCTTAATGATATGTTTGCTTTGAACATTAATACCTAGTTGAGCACAGGCATATAAAAATGATTGGGTACGCAGTCCTGTTGCAACATAGGAGTGTAGAGATGTTACAACTGTGGCTTCCCTATAACCTTTGTCTCTAAATAGACGAGCTGCCTGAAACCCCATTTCCTGATTATCGGTAGAAACAGTTGAAAACATGTCGGACTCACGGTTTATTAAAACAATAGGCATGCTAGGGTTTAAGGATTCTAGAAACTTAACATCATTAAATGAAGCTGCTCCTATAATTGCTGCATTATAGATGTTGTTAGAAAAAGATGAAGCATCACGTTCTAACTTATCATTTTCATAAGTTTGCACAACAAAATCCCATTCTAAATTGTGCATTTGTATTTCTTTTTGCATGGAATTAAGGAAATGGGCAAGGATTGATGTACGATAATCCAGGGGCCAGTAAAAGGCAATAGAAGGCTTAGAACCATCCTTGAATCGCAACTTTCTAGCATTAAGATTTGGTTTGTAGTTCAATTGCTTTACAGCTGTAAAAACTCGATCTTGAGTTTCTTTTGATATACGTCTCTCCTGTGCCTTACCATTGATAACAATAGAGACTGTAGTTGCAGAGACACCGGCTAGCTTAGCAACATCTTTTAAAGTTGCCATATTTATTCACCTACTTTTCATAAATTAGTTAATAACAATATTTTCATAAACAAGTTTAACGTTTTAGTTTATTTCTTATCAATTTTACCACATATAAAACAAGTGTCAATAAAACATCATAGCAAAATTATGTGTTTTGGTAATTTTGAACAAAAATACAGGCGAAGTTTTATAAGAAACATACCAAAAAGAAATGTTTGGTTCTTTTCTTGTTGACAAAGCAAAGATATTAATTTATTATAAACTAAGCATTAACGTTAAACTAAACACCAAGCTTATACGTTTAAGTTGACCTTAAACTAACTCGTTAAATAATACAGTAAACTATATTAAAAATAATTGAACCTCATATTAATCAAGTAAGGATTCCAGAGTAATAATTATATTATTATTAAGTTAATTGTGAAAGCTAATATATTTAATTCTTTTATCTAAATAAGGAAGAAACAAATTATATAATAGAATTTCCTAAAGACCTAATCTAATATTATTATTTATAGACTATAGAAAGGAAGTTTCAGTAAATGAGTAAATTAATTAAAAAAGCTATGGATGGTAATGAAGCCGCAGCATATGCTTCATATGCTTTCACAGATGTGGCAGCTATTTATCCTATAACTCCATCTTCACCTATGGCAGAGCAAGTAGATAAATGGTCCGCAAGCGGAAGAAAGAATATATTTGGTAACCAAGTAAAACTTGTTGAAATGCAATCAGAAGCAGGAGCTGTATCAGCAGTACATGGTGCTTTAGACGCTGGTTCAATAGCTTCAACATATACAGCATCTCAAGG
>CAZOSE010000223.1:0-3159 GCA_964582385.1 uncultured Lachnospiraceae bacterium | reverse complement strand
AAAATCTTTGGATAAGCTTTAGATAAAGGAACCCCAATTATATCTTTAGAACTCTTACCTATTGTATGAGCAGCTGTATTTTGATACATACAAATAAAATCAGCTATTTCCTTCTTATCATTATAAACAGGTTTGAAAATACCATGTATATCCAAGGAATTTTCACTAAAGGATCTAAAGAGTTCATCGTTTTTATAGAGTTCTTCTTCACTTTGTTCATACTTAATGATTTCTGTATTTATATCCATATATATTCTCCTAGCTTTAATGTATTAGAAGCTATTTAGGAAGAAAATTAATATAGCTTTTCCCTTATCTTTCATAGTTCCCAACACGAAATATAATAGTTTATAAATAGTGCACTTTACAATTTCTTTACATAATATTGTATCAGAAAAACACATAAAATGAATGACTTTTTACAATATTAAGTGTTTATTTTGCAATATTTTCTAAATCAATTACTTCTTTATAGATTTGACTTCAATGTTATAATTGATTTAGGTAAATGATTCTGAATTTATTAAAAGGAATTGGAGGAAATACTTATGAAATCAAAATATTTAATTATATTAATAATAGCTCTTATAGGGCTAACATTGTTTGCTTGTAGCTCTAAAGAGGAAGGCAGCTCACCTACTTATAGCAAAATATCAGCTGAACAAGCAAAGGGTATGATGGATGAGGATAGCACGGTTATTATTTTAGATGTAAGGACAGAGGAGGAACATAATTCAGGACATATTGAAGGCTCTCTTCTTATTCCTAATACCCAGCTATCCGAAAAGGCAAGTGAAATTTTAACAGATAAATCTGCAACCATACTTGTATATTGTAGAAGCGGTAATCGAAGTGCAAGTGCATCTAAAGAACTTGTAGATGCTGGTTACACCAATGTCTATGACTTTGGAGGTATAAATGACTGGAATTACGAAATTGTAACAAAATGAACCTCCCACCACCAAGCTAAAACACAGAAACTATACTATTTCTAAACTTATAAATCTGGTTTATAAAAGCTGATAGTTGTGTCATTAACCACAACTATCAGCTTTTATATTATATATATTAATTATCACTTAATTATTCTGCTTGTCTTTTGCTTAGTACGTGATCAAGTTGATATAATCCTGCCCAATTACCGTTAATTCTTTGAACTTTTTCAACTAGGCTAGTAAACTTGTCTTCTTCTTCAATTTGCTCATCTACAAACCAAACAAGACAATTTAGTACTCTTTGGTCACCTTCTTCTTTTGCTTGTTTAACCAAATCGTGAATATGTGCAGTAACAAGCTTTTCATGCTCAAGAGCTTTCTCAAATACATCTGTAATAGATTCAAATTCACCATTACCTGGATCTAGGGGACGGTATTTTACACTATATCCAACTTCACGTAGAAAATCTCGTAATCTTTCTGCATGTGATACTTCTTCTTTTACTTGTAAGTCGATGTAATGAGTCATTCCATCCATACCTTGATCATTAAGATAAGCTGACATTGTTGCGTATATGTAACCAGACTCCAATTCGAAATTCATTTGTTCATTTAAACCATCATATAATTTACTCATAATAAATCTCCTTTCGACCTCTATTAATTTTTTTAACTAATATATATATTATAATATAATTTTCCAATTAATTCAATAGTATAATCGAAATTAGTAATCATTACTGCCTTTATTTTGAACTAAATTTTTCTCTTTTATAAACTTATTTATAACTTCTTCAAGATTTGGAGTAGAAACTTCATCTAATTCATAATGTACACGAGTATATGGTTTGTTAATATTAATAACCCTAGTTAAATCAATCGGTGTACCAATAATTACAGCATCACAATCCGTATTATTTATTGTCTCTTCAAGGTCTTTTAATTGTTGTTGCCCATAGCCCATAGCTGGTAGTAATATACCAATACTAGGATATATTTCAAATGTTTCCTTAAGCTTTCCTACTGCAAAGGGACGTGGATCAACTAGTTCTGCAACACCTATTCTACTAGCAGCAACTGTTCCTGCACCTAGCTTCATTCCTCCATGGGTTAAAGTTGGCCCATCTTCAACAATCAATACCCTTTTATTTCTTATTATATCCGGATTATCTACACTTATCTTAGAATCAGCTTTAATAATTTGTGCATTTGGATTTATCTTTCTTATGTTAGCTTCAACAGTGGCAATACCTTCAGGACTTGCACTATCAACCTTATTAATAACTGCTACATCAGCTACTCTTAAACTAACCTCTCCAGGATAATAGCTTAGCTCATGGCCTGGTCGGTGAGGATCTACTATAGTTATAGCTAGATCATCTTTGTAAAATGAAAAGTCATTGTTTCCGCCATCCCAAAGAATAACATCACAGCCATCAGGATCATTTTCTGCAGCACGAAGTATTGCTTCATAGTCAACTCCTGCATATATAACATTCCCACGCTCTACATGAGGTTCATATTCTTCCATCTCTTCAATCGTACACTTATGTGTCTTAAGATCTTCTACTGTAGCAAATCGCTGTACTTTTTGTTCAACTAAATCACCATAAGGCATTGGATGTCTGACAGCAATAACTTTAAGGTTATTCTCCATTAATAATTCAATTACTTTTCTTGAAGTTTGGCTTTTTCCTGCACCTGTACGCACAGCACATACGGAAATAACTGGTTTTGTACTTTCAACTTGTGTATTTTTAGGTCCTAAAAGAGAAAAATCAGCACCTGCTGCATTAACAATAGCTGATATAGCCATCACATCATTATAATTAACATCACTATAGGCAAAAACACACTCATCTGCGTCAAGCTCTTTAATTAGTTCTGGTAATTTGTCTTGTGAAAATATCGAAATTCCCTCTGGATACAAGCTACCTGCTAATTCTGCTGGGTATTTTCGATCATCTATGTCTGGTATTTGTGCTGCCGTAAAAGCTACCACATTGTAAAGATCATTATCACGATAACAAGTGTTGAAATTATGAAAATCACGACCTGCTGCACCAATTATAATTATGTTCTTTTTCTTCATTTGACTTCTCCTTAATATACATATTTTTTTGTTTAAAGTATTTTACACCCTTAATAAAAATAAGTAAAGGAAATATTTGATTTGTGTGATTATTCAACTACTTTTCGTTTGGTTTCACAAAAATTACGATAT
>CAZOSE010000222.1:1030-3183 GCA_964582385.1 uncultured Lachnospiraceae bacterium | reverse complement strand
TTACGTTAACATTTACTTTAACACCCGTTGCTTTTTCAGCTTGTAAATACATATTAAGATCATCATTTTCATGTGGTTCATTCCATACAGAAAGTGATACTTCAGCACCAGCCACATCTTCTTCTGTTACATCATCTTCTGCCTTATCAGTATCTTTAGTTTCCCCTGCCCCTTCAGAAGCTTTTGTGGCATCTGGTTCCTTGCTACCGTCAGAACCACACCCTACTAATAAACTCATAACCACTGTTAATGCTAGTAACAACCCTAATAGTTTTTTTAGTTTCATAAATAAAATCCTCCTTCATATTGTTATTATATGTTATCTCTCAGCTGTAACAGCTGCAGCATATATATGTTACTTGATGAGAGATTATAACCTTAACTCTCATTTAGTGAATCGATTCACTAAATGAATAAAAAAATATACTTTCTGTAGTTAATTGGTGGATAATCGATTCACTAGGTCCCTAAAAAAATTTTCTTTGTGGAAAATGCTTAAGTAATTTCCTATTTATCTATAATTAAAGAATACATCCTTTTAGTCATTTTGTCAAGGTAATTATTGACACTTTATATCTTACTAGTAATTTTGACAGATATTTGATAAGTTGTATAGCTATACTTGTGTTTTCATACAACTTGTTTCTCTAATGTGTATGTAACTACTACTCTTATTTTATTTAATATTTAGTTCTAGAATTATGCTTTATTTTTAATTGCTATTTTGAACTTTTTCTTGCATATCAGAATATTTGTGTGTACTATATTATTTATGTCTTAGACAACTTATATTATATTGAAACCGGGAGGATTTTATGAAAAAAACAGTACTAATTACAGGTTCTTCAAGAGGCATAGGCAAGGCTATAGCCTTAAAACTTGCAGAAAGTGATTATAATATAGTAATAAACTACAAAGAGAGAAAAGATAAAGCAGATGAGCTAGTTGAGTTAATCAGAGAAAGAGGCAAGGACTGTATAGCTATTCAAGCTGATGTTTCTGATTATACACAAGTTGAGATGATGTTTGATGAAGTTTTTGATAGGTTTGGTAAAGTTGATATATTAATAAATAACGCTGGAATTAGTGTATACGGTATGCTTCAAGACATTACTATAGAAGACTGGCATAATGTGTATGGAACCAATGTAAATGGAATGTTTTATTGTACTAAAATAGCAACTCCAAAAATGGTATCACAAAAGTTCGGTAAAATTATTAATATCTCTTCTATGTGGGGGTTAGTAGGAGCATCATGCGAAAGCTTATATGCATCTACCAAGGGAGCTATTAATATCTTTACTAAATCAATAGCAAAGGAACTTGCACCATCAGGTATTACAGCTAATGTAGTAGCACCAGGAGTTGTACATACAGATATGCTAGACCAATTAGGTGAAGAAGCTTTAGAAATCTGTAGACAGGAAACTCCCTTAGAAAGACATAGTAAGCCTGAAGAAATAGCTGAAGTTGTTGATTTCTTAGTGTCAAAAAAAGGGGATTTCTTTACTGGCCAGATTATAAGCCCTAACGGAGGACTTGTAATAAACTAATTATGTTGTTTATAAGAAAAAGGGGGATAACAGCACAATAATACTAGCAATGTGCTGCTATCCCTCTTTTATATAGAGCCTTTAATCTCCTATCCAGAAATACATTAAGCCAGTCTGACCGTCTTCCATTTCAACATAAAACCAATTAAGTAGTCTAGAATCAGCTGTTATACCTAGTATGTCTAATATCTTTACTTTTGTGTTCTTAAATTCTATAATATCTTCTTGTAGCCATCTAGTATATTTATGATAATCTTCTTTAGGATTAGTATCTAAAGCCACAAAATAACCTTGACCACTAACTTCATAGTTTTTACCTATATACTCTTTTATATCGTAAGTATGGCTAATAAACTCTTTTCCATCAATTTCTTTCCAAGCTGAATAAAATTGTGGAACAAACTTATCAGCTAAATTAAACCAAGAAATAAACTTCCCCTTTCCATTCATTATACCGGATCTATCTAATTGGCCTATCTTGTAGACCTCATTCCCATCATATCTATAAAATAATAATACGTCATCTGCACTAGGACCATAGTCATAAATGGCTATCTCTTTGTAGTTATCCTGGCTATCTAAATCTATAATATAAACCTT
>CAZOSE010000222.1:0-979 GCA_964582385.1 uncultured Lachnospiraceae bacterium | reverse complement strand
AGTTTCTTTTATACCATTTACCTCTACATAAGACTCCTCTGATGTAGAGGAATAAGAATGTAATACCATATCAATTTCATCTTCTTGGCCATCTCCATCTAAGTCATATGAGCCAGTTGCTAATAAATCTTCTAGGTAATCTAGGTTGCTTGAACTATTAGCATTATCGATTTCAAAAGTATAATCTATAAAAAAGTTGTCCATAATGGTGAAATCTTCATTTGAAAATTCTTCTGTTTCTTCTATTTTTTGTGTTTCTTCTGTTCCTTCTATCTCCTTTGTTTCCTGTGTTTCTTCTGTTTCTTCTGTTTCTTTTGTGCCCTCTTTGGATGTTGAAGTTTCATTACTTTCTTCGCTAATTGAACTAGAATTATCACAGCTAGTTATTAAGAAAGTACAAATAATAAGAATTGTCATACTTGCTAATATTATTTTTTTCCTCATAAGCAAATCCCCCTTCTAAGTAAAATTTCAACCCGATAGTTCGAAAATCTCACTTTTTCTAACATGCTAATTTGATTTAACTTAATCTAGTTATATTCAATCTGATTACATATAGGTTGAATTCTTATTCTTTATATATTTAATATATCAAATATTCTAATTATTTACATTAAGATTTTATTACATTTAAAAACAAAAAAATACTTAATCCTTTTCTTTTAATGTTACTGCAATAATCTCTGGTCTATTGAACAATAAAGAGTAAATTAAGTTGTTATTTATAATAATTCTGATAAACTAAGTAATGCAAGACTTAGGTATTGTACCTAGAGAAATCTATAAAAACAAAATAAAAACAATATATAAAAACCATACAAAGGAAATCATATGAACAAGACTGAAAGAACTATCAGGGCTTACATAAAAGAAAGGCCTGACTTTGAAGTAAAAAATAGTATTGTTGAAAAAAAACAACAGTGAAATCCGTACGGTTTTCCTAATTTCCCTATTATGTATAGTGCTAAATAATTAAACG
>CAZOSE010000221.1:0-3261 GCA_964582385.1 uncultured Lachnospiraceae bacterium | reverse complement strand
TATTAAGAATGAACAAGATTGGTTCCAAAACGAGATTGAAATACCTGATGATACAACTGGACTAATCGTTGGCAACAATTCTGTGGATTTATTAGTTTTGGTCAATTATGATAGAGTTAAAGGTGCCAATACAATAATGGTTTCCTTTAGTAGTAAAATAAAAGCAGAAGCTACACTTCAGGCATTTGACAGTGAATTAAATCTTGCTATAATAGCTATAGCACTAGAAGATTTGCCAAAAGAAATTCATGACATTAATGTTGCCTCACTAGGAGAGTCTACCTATATACCAGTTGGTACTCCTATAATTGCAATAGGAAGTCCTAATGGATATATGAATTCTATGGAAATTGGTATGATTAATACCTTGGGTTCTAATGCATATGTAACAGACTATCAAATTGATTTATTCCACACTGATATTAGTTATGTAGCAGATGGAGAAGGGTATATAGTTAATCTAAAAGGTAAAATTGTGGGTATTATTACAAACTACCTAAGTGATGATAGAGATGAAAAGATTAACACCTTTATAGGGATTTCCAATATTAAGCCAATTATTGAGAGTTTAGTAAACAATGATAGACGAGCCTATTTAGGCATTACGGCCATAGATGTAACTGCTGAAGCTTTAGAGGAATTAGGTTTAAAAAATGGTATTGCAGTTACAGGAGTTGTAGCAAACTCACCAGCATATTATAGTGGTATCCAAATCGGTGATATTATAACTAGTGTTAACGACGAAGAGATAATATCGGCACTTAATTTTCAAAGTAGACTATTACAAGCTAAGCCTGAAGATATGGTAGAATTAATTATTCATAGGGAATACCAAACTAATAGTGATACAATTGAAGTAGAGGTCATGTTAGGAACAAGAAAGTTTTAAATATTAGATCAGACTAGAAAGGCTGGTTAATTAGCATAATGAGATATATTAACGAACTACAAGTTGGGGAACGAATTCAAGAAATATACCTTTGTAAAAGCAAACAAAGATTAACTACAAAGGCTAATAAAGAATACATATCTTTAATGTTACAAGACAAAACAGGACTTTTAGACGGGAAGATATGGAGTGAAGATAATGGGATTGATGATTTTGATACAATGGACTATATAGAGGTTACTGGTATAGTTAATTCATTCCAAGGTACAAATCAACTAAATATTAGCCGTGTTAGAAAGTGCAGAGAAGGTGAATATATTACAGCTGATTATTTACCAACATCTAAGCATGATATTAATGATATGTACAATCAGCTTTTATCTTATATAGAGAGTGTTAAACAAGTGCATTTAAAGAAGTTATTACAGGTTTTTTATGTAACTGACAAGGAATTTGTTGCAAGTTTTAAAGATCATTCTGCGGCAAAAAGTGTACATCATGGTTTTGTTGGAGGATTATTAGAGCATACTTTAAATGTAGCAAAGCTATGTGACTTTTATGCAAAGCAGTATCCAATTATTAATAGAGACTTGCTTATAACTGCAGCATTATTTCATGATATTGGCAAGATAAAAGAACTTTCGAGTTTTCCTTTTAATGATTATACTGACGAAGGACAACTATTAGGCCACATATTTATGGGAGCTGAAGTTATAGGAGAGAGAATCAAAGGAATTCCAGGCTTCCCGAAGGAATTGGAGTTGGAGCTTAAGCACTGTATACTAGCCCACCACGGAGAACTTGAATATGGATCACCTAAAAAGCCGGCAATAATTGAAGCTGTAGCACTAAACTATGCAGATAATACTGATGCTAAGATGCAGATTGTAATAGAAGCTCTAGAGGCTAGTGATGATAATACTCAGTGGTTAGGGTATAACAGATTAATGGAAAGTAATATTAAAAGGACAAGTAAGAACTAATTATGAATATGAAAAAGAATGATGAATTAATAATAGATATACATGATATTGGACAGCAAGGTGAAGGCATTGGTAAACATGATGGCTACACCTTGTTTGTTAACAATGCTACTATAGGCGACAAAGTAAAAGTTAAGCTTATGAAGGCCAAAAAGAATTATGGCTTTGCAAGACTTATTGAGGTTTTAGAACCATCTCCTTATAGAGTTGAGCCTATATGTGAAATTGCCGACAAGTGTGGTGGATGTAGTATAATGCACCTTGACTACCAAAAACAATTAGAATTTAAACAAGACAAAGTTATTAGTTGCTTAGAGAGAATTGGTAAGTTTGATTTGTCTGGCATAAAAGTAAACCCTATTATTGGTATGGAAGTACCTTATTATTATAGAAATAAAGTTCAATTACCAGTAGGTAAAGACAAAGATGGACAGATTGTGATGGGTTTTTATGCTAGAAGGACCCATTCCATTATAAATATGGAAAAATGCTATATACAATGTGAATTAAATAGCGACATATTTGAGATAGTAAAGAACTTTTTTAAAAAATATAATATTAGCATATATGATGAAGTAAATCATTCAGGATTAATAAGGCATATCATAACTCGAGTTGGTTTTAAAACAGGGCAAGTTATGGTTTGTCTAGTTCTTAATGGAAAAAAACTGCCTCATGAGGACAAGCTTATAGAGGAACTTATTAAAATACCTGGAATGACTAGCATTAGCCTAAACTTTAACCTTGAGAATACTAATGTAATTATGGGTGAAGAAGTAAAGACCATATGGGGAGAAGACTATATTGTTGACTATATAGGAGATATTAAGTATCAGATTTCTCCGTCTTCTTTTTACCAAGTGAATCCTGTTCAGACGAAGATTATTTATGAAACAGCCCTTGAATATGCAGATTTAAAAGGGGATGAAACTGTTTGGGATATGTACTGTGGTATAGGAACGATTTCCCTTTACCTGGCTAAAAAGGCAAAGAAGGTGTATGGTGTTGAAATTGTTGAAGATGCCATCCTTGATGCTAGAAGAAATGCTAAGATTAATGATATAGATAACTCAGAGTTTTTTGTAGGGGCAGCAGAAGATGTCCTACCACAAAAATACAAAGAAGAATCTATTTATGCAGATGTAATAGTCGTTGACCCTCCGCGTAAAGGCTGCGATGAAAGTTTGCTAAGTACAATAGTAAGTATGGAACCTAAGAAGGTTGTATATGTTTCCTGTGATCCGGCTACTTTGGCAAGGGATTTAGGGTATTTGGCAGAGCATGGGTATGTGCTTGAGAGGGTGCAGGCGGTGGACCAGTTTCCGCATACGACTCATATCGAATGCGTAATAGGAATGCAAAGGAAAGATACGTAGAAATCCTTAATTT
>CAZOSE010000220.1:1555-3265 GCA_964582385.1 uncultured Lachnospiraceae bacterium | reverse complement strand
AGTTTACTTCTTAACTTTTTGACATGGTTATCAATAGTTCTAGCATCACCAAAGTAGTCGTAGTTCCAAACACTGTTTAATATTTTCTCTCTGGATAATGCCATCCCTTGGTTTTGTATAAAATAAGCCAAAAGTTCAAATTCCTTATAACTTAATTCAACTTCTCTTTCATCAACTTTTACTAGGTGGGCTGTTTTATCTAAGAAGATTCCACCTATTTCCACTGCTTCATTGTCAAGATTATTCGTTCGCCTTAGTACAGCCTCTACTCTTGCAACTAAAACCTTTGGACTGAAGGGCTTTGTAATATATTCATCAACACCTAGTTTGAAACCTTGAAGTTCATCTTTTTCCTCGCCTTTAGCTGTCAACATAATTATTGGAACATCAGAAAATTCTCTAACTTCACGACAAACCTCAAAACCATCAACTTTTGGCATCATTACATCAAGAATAATAAGATTGATATAGTTATCACTATTATTAAAAAATATATCAAGTGCCTCTTCACCATCTTTGGCTTCAATTACATTGTAGTTTTCTTTAGTTAAAAAGTCATTAATTATCTTACGCATTTTGCTTTCGTCATCGACAACAAGAATGTTTAGTTTCTCCATATAATCCCCCTTATATATTCTATACTAGCTCCTAAGTTAGATTTACTTTGACTTTTATTATAAAAGTATATCAATAAATTATGTTAAAATTATGTTTATGATAACAAAAGCATATAATAATTATCTTTTACTTATATTCAAAAATCTTTATAGATTCTATAATTACTTCTTCTGTTGGTACGCCAGCTTGTGGGTCTAGTTTACTAACAGCTGCAACAGCATCAACCACATCTAGTCCTTCATAAACTTGTCCAAATACTGTATGCATGCCATGAAGCCATGGTGTTCCACCAACTTCACCATAGTTCTTTTTCACATCATCACTAAACTCTTTGTTATATATAAATCCATATTGATCTAATGATTGTTCATCAATGGTGTCTTGGTTTTGCACTATAAAGAATTGACTTCCATTAGTATTTTGCCCACTATTGGCCATTGCCAAAGACCCTCTATATGGATGAAGATTCTCATCGAATTCATCCTCAAAAGCCTCACCCCAAATGCTTTCTCCTCCCGCTCCTGTACCAGTTGGGTCTCCACCTTGTATCATAAAATTCTCTATAATTCTATGAAATGTAAGTCCATCATAATACCCGTTTTTTGCATGTGTAACAAAATTCTCTACAGCCTTTGGTGCTTCATCTTCAAAAAACTTCACAAAAACAGATCCATGTCCTTCTATAACAATCTCTGCTACCGTATCACCTGTTTTAGGCTCACTAAATTGATAATCAGCCCCTTTAGAGTTAGAGCATCCTGTTACAAAAGTAAAAACTAAAACCATCAAGCTTAAAAGAAAAACTATCTTCTTTTTCATAAATTCCCTCCATCATATTCATTATCCAATCATTTTATCATAGATAAGGATAACCGTCAAAAGCATTATTTTAACATGATGGGGCTATAACATTTGCATTATCAAATGGGATAAAAAAAGTAGGCATACCTGAAACATAAGGAGCAATGTCATATTGCTGAAAATATATGACAATTCCTTCATTTGTCTGGTTTTCATTGTTTTTACTACTTTCATCAGTGTTTTGCCATTTGTCTGTTAAGCGGTTTATCGTCAATAGTGCGAATAGCAGCT
>CAZOSE010000220.1:0-1545 GCA_964582385.1 uncultured Lachnospiraceae bacterium | reverse complement strand
GTCTGTTAAATAGAAACTATCCTTTTGAAATGTTTTTTCCACTAGTTCATTGTAATCTTCAAAGTATATAAACTTTTCACTTCCTTGCCTGCTATCAATTGTACTTATAATTTCGTCTATTATAAAGGATCTGTAATTATCCCCTAAAACCAAGTAATCTGTTAGAGACATATATCTACCCTCTTTCAAATCCCAGGTATCTGACTTTTTAACTGTTGAACCATGGGCTCCACCTGTATAAATATAGGTATCATAATATAAACTTAATGTACAGTTTTTATTATAAGTAATGGTAAAGTCTACATAATATTCAAAGGTTCTAAAGGGAAAGTTATTAGACATAGCATATTCGTATTCTGTCCTTGCAATTTTATTTAATTTGTAAATCTCATATTTTGAATGTAAAACTAATTTGGAATAATAATAATTGTTTAGATAATTAGTAAAATATTTAAATTGGTCAGAATCAAAGGATGGATAATTAATTGTTATTTGAATCATCTGCTCATCATTATAATATATACTATCTTTTACAACATTCTTATTAACCATAGTAGTCTCCTTTTAACTTTTATGTATTTATTCTATGCAATAAACCTCAAAATGTTTAACTATCCAAACATAGCAATAATACCATTGCTTAATATGTCTGCAATCAAAAGGCTATGATACTCAATTAGATCATACTGATGAACTTCATAGGCATACTCTCTCCTAAGCCTTTGTTTCATTTCTTCAGTTGTCATTTCAATATGGTCTAAGATTAGTGTCTTAAACTGGTCAAATTGCCAATTAGAATTAATACTTGCTAGAAACTTAGCAATCTCCTCTCCTGTATTATTCCACCTTTCTTTTGCTCTCATTAACTCTTGACTTAAATTGGTGTTTGGAATTAAAGGGTTATTAATTTGACTTATATAGTTTGCTTTAAGTAAACTAAGGACCTTGGTCAGATCTCTAACATATTTACGTAGCAAAGATTCTAGTTTTGCAGATACTTCATTACTATAGTAAATGTTAAAAACATTTATAAATTCTATTACATTCATATATATTCTATCTTCTAATACAAGAGTATCATCTAAGTTAGATATAAAGCTTACAATATAGCTTCTTGTCCACATGGAATTTTGAGTGGCTAAGAGTCTTAATAAGTTTTTAAGCTCTTCTTGGTTATAGTAGTTGTTAGGCAAATTTGAAGAATTATCCATTGAACTCCTTATTTGTGATTATTTTTTACTATTCTATGAAGATATGGTCATTTAAATTACTACAGTTGATAGTTGATTTTTTTTTTAAATAGTATATAATATTATTGCACATGGATATTAAGTGTTTTTGTGTTTACATTTAAAACACTGTTCACATCTAAAACACATCTATGTTGTAATATATGTGTTGTAACATTGAGGTTTCAACATGTTAGTATATTTGTCTGTAACCAGGTTAGTTTGTACTTATAATTAAGTACGCTAACACTAACTACTCTAATAATATTAGGGGTTGTACTGGTTTCGACGGGGGTTTTGAAGTTATAATAGCCAT
>CAZOSE010000219.1:0-3278 GCA_964582385.1 uncultured Lachnospiraceae bacterium | reverse complement strand
CAAGTAATTGGCTTTTTAAATCCTGGAGAGTTTACTGGTGAATTATCTTTGTTTAGAGAAGGTTATTATGAAAGATTTGCTGAAGCGACAATGGATACACAGTTATGTACCTTAAACAGAACAGATTTAGAAGAATTTTTATTAAAATATCCTACAATATCTATAAAAATGTTGACTGAACTTTCTAATAGGATGGAAGAATCAGAGAAGCAAAGAACTAGATATGCAACAGAGAAGGTAGAAACAAGAATTGCACTTTTTATAGCTGAGTGCTTGGAAAATGAAAATTCTAAACTAGTCGAACTTCCTATGACTAAAAAAGATCTGGCATCCTATTTAGGAACAACTCCTGAAACAATATCTAGAAAGTTGGCAGAGCTAGAAGATGATGGTTATATAGAAAGACTTTCTAACAAAAAGATTAGAATAATAGATTTAGATGGATTATTACTGGTTTAGTATAGTACAAATATAGAGTAAGGAGTAAATCAATCTACAAATAATTTTATTAAAGCTATGTTTTAAAAGGTAAAGGCTAGAAATATATTGTTATATGGAGATACAAGTCGAATCCTTATAAAAACCATAATAATTTGTCGAACGAATTTTCTTTTTATTATCATAATATTATGTTATAATCAAAAAAATACAATATGTAGACAAAATATAACAGGAAACACAATATCTATGATAAGAAGATTGATAGTAATTATCACCTAACAATTATAATGGTTTTGTGGATACCACAGAAAGGGTCGTTTATGATGAACAATGTAGAGCTAGCATTAAATCGTGAATTATTAAAAGTAGATTTAGTTCGCTTACAAATTGAAATACTTATTGAAGAAGGAGTGTCATTAACATCGCCAAAGTTAGTAAAATTAAATAATGAAATTGATGACCACTCACTTAGAGCAATTAAAATGAAGCAAGATCTAAGAATATTTCAAAAAAAAGCTAATATCTAAATTAATACTATAAGTTGGATGGAAAAATCTATTTTCTGAATTGAAGTAAAAAAAGTTGGCTAATATAATATAGGGGATATTATATTAGAAAAAGATAATACTAAAGATAAAGCTAAATAAAATATTATAGATGAGTTATAGTGTAGAGAAAAATGTAAAGAAAAATGTAAAGAAATATTTTCTATATTAGATTGACAAAAAAATACATGGATGATACAATTTATTAAAAATGAGGGAGTAATAGGCGAGGTATGTATAATACATCGTGGTAGGTCAACAACACTGGCATCTTGCCTGGCCTATCTTAAAATATGAGACTCATGTATGGTATATACTATACTTGGGTCATTTTTTTGTACGTATATATCATACTTCAATACTAACAATAAGATATCTTATAGGAGGGCCTAAATGAAAGAATACCTACAACATACCAATCAAGTGCTAGAAGAGTTAAAGACGAGTAAAGAAGGATTAAGCAAAAATGAAGCTAGTCTGAGGTTAGAGCAAAACGGTAAAAACAAACTAAAAGAAGGAGAAAGAGTATCCTTAATTACCAGGTTTATAAATCAGTTAAAAGATCCCATGGTTATTATTCTAATTGTAGCAGCCATTGTTTCTGCAGCAACTGCTTTATACTCTAACGAATCATTTGCCGATGTTATTATTATTTTAGCGGTTGTTATAATTAATGCAGTACTTGGTGTATACCAAGAAAGTAAGGCAGAAAAGGCAATAGAAGCATTGCAAAGCATGGCAGCAGCTACAACCAAGGTTGTACGTGATGGTAAGCAACAAGAAGTAAAGAGTGAAGACATAGTAGTGGGTGATATAATTGTAATTGAAGCAGGAGATTCTATTCCTGCAGATGCGAGAATCTTAACTTGTGCAAGTATGAAGGTTGAAGAATCTGCACTAACAGGTGAAAGTGTACCAGTGGATAAATTAAATAATGTCCTAGATCTTGGTGGAGGAAAAGATATTGCACTAGGTGATCGTAAAAACATGGTATACATGGGGACAACCCTAGTTTATGGACATGGAACTGCTGTAATAGTAGCAACAGGAATGGATACCCAGATGGGTAAAATTGCAGATGCAATTACTCAAGCTAAAGAACAGCAAACACCACTTCAAATTAAGCTTAATGAGTTAAGCAAGATTTTAAGTTGGTTGGTACTTGGCATCAGTGTTTTTATATTCTTACTAAGTGTATACAGATTATATCCTGATATTACAGGAGATGGTGTTTTAGCGACATTTATGCTTGCTGTTTCATTAGCTGTAGCGGCTATCCCAGAAGGACTTGCAGCAGTAGTAACCATTGTATTGTCAATTGGTGTTACAAAGATGTCTAATAGAAAGGCGGTTGTTAGGAAATTAACTGCTGTAGAAACACTAGGAAGTACAAGTGTTATTTGTTCTGATAAAACGGGAACTTTAACACAAAATAAAATGACAGTGGTTGACTATTATGGTAAGGATGAGAACTTACTAGCAAGAGCCATGGCACTATGTAATGATGCGCATTTAAATGATAAAAATGAGGCAGAAGGTGAGCCTACAGAGGCTGCTCTTGTTAACTATGCATATAAACTAAATCTATCAAAAGGTGAAATGGAAGAACAGTTTCCACGTGTAGCAGAAGCGCCATTTGATTCTGGTCGTAAACTAATGAGTACCATACACAAGATTAAGGACAATTATTTTGAACAATATACTAAAGGTGCGCCAGATGTATTGGTTAGACTTTGTAATACTTATTGGGACGGAACAAGTAGTAAGCCCCTAACTGATGAGGTTAGAGAAGAGATATTAGCTGCGAATAAGAACTTGGCTAGTCAAGCCCTTCGTGTACTTTCGGCTGCTACAAGAACCTGGGATGAGCTACCAGAAGATGCTAGCCCTGCTAATTTAGAAAAAGACTTATGTTTTGTTGGATTAACAGGTATGATTGACCCTGTTCGTCCTGAAGTAAAGCCTGCAATAGATGAATGTAAAGCAGCTGGGGTTCGTGCAGTAATGATAACTGGAGACCATAAAGATACAGCAGTAGCTATAGCAAAACAACTAGGAATTATTGAGGATGAGTCTGAAGCTATTACAGGTCAAGATTTAAATGAATTAAGTGATGAGCAATTAGAAAAAGAAATTGAGAACTACTCAGTTTATGCACGTGTACAACCTGAACATAAGGTGCGTATAGTTGATGCTTGGCAGAAAAAAGATAAAATTGTTGCTATGACAGGTGATGGTGTTAATGATGCTCCGTCAATAAAAACAGCAAATATCGGTATAGGTATGGGTATA
>CAZOSE010000218.1:0-3286 GCA_964582385.1 uncultured Lachnospiraceae bacterium | reverse complement strand
CTTGACCATAACATTGTTCTTTCATCAGTTGTGCATTGTCTGCTTTTCCAACAGGATCAAAATAGCCAGGGAATCTCCAATCCATTGGGGAATAATATATTCCCACTCCTAAGTCTGCTTCCCTACATGCATCTACATACTCTTTTACAAAGTCTCTTCCAGATGCTGTATTGTAACTTGTAAAACCTTCGTAACATGAAGGGCTATCCCAAAGGGAAAACCCATCATGATGTTTTGCTACCATTACCATATAGTTAGCACCAAGGTCTTTTGCTAAGTCTGTTAATTCGCTCATTTCAAAGTCTTGGGGATCAAACTCGTTTGCTAGTGCTTCATATTCTTCTTTTGGCAACTGCTCATTGTGACGCACCCATTCACCTCTGCCTAGAATTGAATATAAACCCCAGTGGAAGAACAAACCTACTTTGGAGTCCCTCCACCATTTAAGATCTTCTTCTTTAAGCTTTAGTCCTGGACTCTTAACACCACCAAGACTTTTTAAATTAATTGTACTTTTTAACATCGATTTTAATTCTGCACCAGTCATTTCCCTGGGTATATTCTTTTCCATTACAAGCCTCCTTAAGTAAAGTCTTATTCATATAACCAATCTAAAGTTGTAAAACTTTCGTTTTCATAGCCTACATTTCCTGGAACCAACTCATTAGTTTTTGGAACTATACCAGCTACAATATAAGCACCTGTTCCTAGATAAATATCATGTTTTCCTTTTTCATATGAAAATGCATGAATATTAATAGGTTCACAACCTTCTGCTTTAATCGCATTTTCATAAACCACAGCAAGACCACCACGCTCATCAGCATGAGTGTTTGTTTCTAGGTCTGGTACTTGAAGCCACTCAACCCCCTTAGAGTTGAAATATCCAATAAGTACATAGGAATCTTCTTCTAAGTCCAATGTTATTGTCATACCATCAGTTATTGCTGGACCCATACCAAATCGTATTCCTGTCATTCCATTTACTTCATCAGCTATATCTTGAGCAAAACTTGGACTATCAGTAAACAAGCTTTCTCCTTTTTTCAAAGTGTAAACTTCAGTGTTTTCTGACAATAATGTGAATTTAGCTTGAGGAAGAACTTCAATATTATCTAAATCAAGGTCTGAAGTTGGATAAATTCCTGCTTTTAGCTTTTCTACATTCTTGCGGAAGTTTTCTGCTTCTTCTTCATATAATGGCAAACATTGTACCCAGTGTCCATGAGCATCACCATCAGGGAATGGTATTTTTCTCTGAGGAGTTTGCATACTATTCGCATATAAATATGTGCCTTTAGTTAAATCAGCTAACTTTCTATATTCAACTAAACTGTCTTCCATTAATTTAAGTGCTTCTTCTAAAAGGCCAACATTGCCTGCACACTTATCATCCATTGTATATTTATATTCTAGAATAAGTATTGCTGCTTCTATTCTATAGATATAGTTTAATGTCATAAGGCGAATTGCTTCCAAATCTTTATATATTCTATTAATTTCTTCATTTTCCATTGGTAACTTTTCTTTTGCAAGTTCAGAAGATTTTTCTACCTTTTCAAGAATTGCATATAATTCATCAATTAAGTCATATGGAGTTTCTCCAATATGTTGCTTGCCTTCGAGCTTATTTTTGATATAATCATCTGGCTGCTCTCCAGCTCTTGCTACAGAAGACCATAATTCTCTATTAGGACGGTATTTTACCACGTTAGTAAATTGGCTCATAAGCATACCAAGACTCATTGTTTGTCTGTTTCCTTCTGTTATACCCACACGGCCCAGAAGTTTTGGTGCTATGTTAGCTACAGTGTCCATAGCATCTAGTAGAAGACTTGATGCTTCTCTGTCTATATTGTAATGTTTAGCAACTTCTTCTATCCAATATAATTTTTCTGTTTCTTCTGATCTGTCTGGATTCCATGCATATCTAAACCAAGTTGAAAACCACATCCAGTCACGGTCAGTTTGTTTTAAACGAGGCTCTGTCTTGTCAGGTGTATATGGCCAGTCCCAGTAAAATAGTGGGTACAGATGTAATCCGTTAGCACCTAGTCTATTCATTCCTGCTTGTACACATTTTTGAATATATGATGGCGCATTAAATTGAAAAGGCTCTAAATTCGCAAGAATATGCACATTCATTATATGAGTAGATCCAAGACCACTTAGTTGTTCATGTATGTTTTGCCAGTTTCCTTTAGGATAATAAGTAGTAAGACTTTCCCCGTTGTATTTCCACATTGTGTATAGATTTGAATATTGATCCATAGCACCCTTCATTGCTGCAACAGGATCACAGTCATGACCTCTTAAAATAATTGGAGGTTCTTGGGTTATTCCCGCTTCTAATATACCTTTCTTTACAGCAGGAATGATTGTATCTACAAACCAATCTGTTTTATTTTGAGTTCCACGCAGAGCTTCTCCTAGGCATACCATTAATCCAATATTAGGATAAGATTTTATAAACTCGATGATTGATTTTGATGTATAATCAGCAACAAGAGGATTAATGTTACTTTGTCTAAGGTCAAGGTCATGTTTTAATGCAAATGGATAGGAAATATGGATGTTATAGAACTTAAGAACTACCCAAATACCTCTCTTATCACATTCTTCTGTTAACCAACCAAACATTTTTTGATTTAGTAAGAATTCTTCTTCAGTTACTTCTAAAGCTTCAGGATAATCATCAAGCTTCACAAAGGAGGAAAAAGGATGACCACTCCAAATATATAGAACATTACAGCGTTCCTTTAACATCATATCAAGAAATTCTTGCCACATGTCCTCATCATAAAACCACGGGAAACGATCTGGTGTAACTGGGTATTCATAAGTACGTCTAGGTGGCTCAAGTTTAGTTTTTTGCAGTCCTATACTTGGACCACGTAATTTGAATGTTGGAGCATCATGAAAAGCTAATTCTAATGGCAACATCCCTTCTTTTGTTATTCTTTCAGCCAGTTCTAGAGTTCCGTATAAAGCACCTGTATCTGTACCACCGGATACTACCATTAACTTTCCAGGACAAGATTCAATATAAAACCCTTCTTCTTCTGGTTCATAGGAATGGTAAATAAGTATTTCTTTCTCTTCAAGCCAAGAAATAAAAGGATCATCACCTTTTATACCAACATATATTTTATCTCCTGGTATATCTCTATATTCCTCATAGTTTTCTGGGCTTGATACATGTTGCACATCATAACCTACATCTTTTAAAGCCTTTTCTAATTGCTCTATCCCTAGGGCTATTCTTTTGTTTTCATTCTTGTTCAAT
>CAZOSE010000217.1:0-3291 GCA_964582385.1 uncultured Lachnospiraceae bacterium | reverse complement strand
GGTGACAAAATGCAACCCAGTGTATCTTATCAACAATCTGAATATAAAAATTAATCCGGCACTTAATGATTAGTGAAGAAATATTAAATTATTTTTTAACTTTTGGTCTTTTTGCTCCATACTTGGAACGACTTTGTTTTCTGTCAGCTACACCAGCAGTGTCTAATGTACCTCTAATAACATGGTAACGAGTACCTGGTAAGTCTTTTACCCTACCACCTCTTATTAGAACAACACTATGCTCTTGAAGGTTGTGACCTTCACCTGGAATATAACTAGTTACTTCAATTCCATTAGAAAGACGAACTCTCGCAATCTTTCTTAGTGCTGAGTTAGGTTTCTTAGGAGTTGCTGTTCTAACTGCTGTACAAACCCCTCTCTTTTGCGGAGAATGATTCTTAGTGTACTTTTTGTTAAGTGAGTTAAATCCTCTGTGTAATGCTGGAGATTGAGACTTCTTCTGAGCGCTTTGTCTCCCTTTTCTTACTAATTGATTAAATGTAGGCATTAATTTTCACCTCCTGATAATTTTTATTTTTGGGTTGCCTAATTAGTTACAAATATACATGCAACTTGACGCAATATAAAATCGCGCTATTAGATTATACTTGCTCTACAAAAAAATGTCAAGATATTTTTTCGATACCGATGTTTGTATTTTTCAGCTACCGGTGTTACTGGTGTTTGTATTCTTTTCGGTTACCGATGCTAATATAAAATCATCGAATATTGTTTATTTATCTATTACTAATGGAGTAGGAATACAATCCCCTACTCCATCCAATTAAACTAATCTTAATTTATTTTAATTTTATACCCTTAAGCATCTCGCCAGGTGTATGCTAGGATTGGTTTTCAAATTAGTCATGGAAGCGCAGCTTACATCGAATTTAAAAACCAATCCTAGCATACACCTGGCAAATCTAGAGCCTAATTAAGCTTCTTCAGTTATTAGATCAAAAGCAAAGTCTTCTTCTGTTACTTCATCATCTAATAATGTAATTTCTTCATCTTGGTCTGTATCAAGTTGTACTGTTTGATATCTCTTCATTCCAGATCCTGCTGGTATTAGTTTACCAAGAATAACATTTTCTTTTAATCCAATTAACGGATCAACTTTACCACGTATAGCTGCCTCAGTTAATACTTTAGTTGTCTCTTGGAATGAGGCTGCTGATAGGAATGAATTAGTTGCTAGAGAAGCCTTTGTTATTCCAAGCATTACTTGAGTTGCTTCTGCTTCTTCTAAATCTTTACCACTAACTTTTCCATTAGCATCTTGGAATTCGAATTTCTCTACTAGTCTTCCTGGTAGTAGATCAGTGTCTCCACCATCTTCTACTCGAACTCTCTTAAGCATTTGGCGAACAATAACTTCAATGTGTTTATCATTTATCTCAACACCTTGTAAGCGGTATAC
This sequence comes from uncultured Lachnospiraceae bacterium, assembly GCA_964582385.1. GTDB lineage: Bacteria > Bacillota > Clostridia > Lachnospirales > Lachnospiraceae > JAAYRG01. The sequence continues at coordinate 1,871 of CAZOSE010000217.1, read as the reverse complement.
TCTTTGTACCTCTTTTAACATGTAATCTTGAACTGCACGAACACCTTTAATATTAAGGATGTCATGAGGATTTACACTACCTTCTGTTATTGGATCACCAGCTTCTACTACATCACCATCAGATACCTTTACTCTTGAGCCATAAGGTATTAGATAATTTTTGGAATCTCCAGTTTCATTGTTGGTTAAGATTGCTTCTTTTTTATTCTTTGTGTTAATTGTTATAGTTCCATTAAAGTCTGCAATAATTGCTAATCCTTTTGGTTTTCTCGCTTCAAATAATTCTTCAACACGAGGAAGACCTTGAGTTATATCTGAACCAGCAACACCACCTGTATGGAACGTACGCATGGTAAGCTGAGTTCCTGGTTCTCCAATTGATTGTGCAGCTATAATACCAACTGCTTCACCAACTTGAACAGCTTCACCTGTAGCTAAGTTTGAACCGTAACATTTTGCACACACACCTGTATGAGTGTTACATGTAAGTACTGTACGTATTTTAACTTTAGCTTCTTTACCAGCATCTTGGATTTCTTTAGTTGCCATAATTTTAGCCGCTCGTCTTGGTGTAATCATGTGATTTGCCTTAACTATAATATCTCCATTATCATCATAGAAAGTTTCAGCAGCATTTCTACCAGTGATTCTTTCTTCTAATCCTTCAATTACTTCTTCGCCATCTGTAAAAGCCTTAATCCAAATGCCGTTGATTTCTTTTTTATCATGACAACAATCTTTTTCACGTACAATAACATCTTGAGATACGTCAACTAGACGACGGGTTAAATATCCAGAGTCAGCTGTACGCAAAGCAGTATCCGATAAACCTTTTCTAGCACCGTGGGCTGAAATAAAGTATTCTAGAACATCCAGTCCTTCACGGAAGTTAGATTTTATAGGAAGTTCAATAGTTCTACCTGATGTGTCTGCCATAAGTCCACGCATACCCGCTAACTGTTTAATCTGTTTATCAGAACCACGGGCACCAGAATGAGCCATCATAAAAATATTGTTATATTTATCTAATCCTTCAAGCAGGCTATCTGTTATTTCATCATCAGCCTCTTTCCAGGTAGCTATTACTTCTTTATATCTTTCTTCATCTGTAACCAAACCACGACGATATTTTTTAGCAATAGCATCTACTTTTTCTTCTGCTTCTATGATTATCCCTTTTTTAGCTTCTGGTACTGTCATATCAGAAATTGAAACCGTCATAGCAGCTTGAGTTGAGTATCTGTACCCAAGTGTTTTTATATCATCAAGAACTTCTGCTGTCTTTGTTGAACCATGAGTGTTGATATATTTTTCAAGGACCTGTTTTAGTTGCTTTTTAGCAACATGAAAATCAACTTCAAGTTTTAAGAAATTCTCTTCTTTTGTTCTATCTATAAAACCTAAATCTTGGCTTAGAGCTTCATTAAATATAAAACGTCCAAGTGTTGATTCTATAATTCTAGATTCTTTATTACCTTCGTTATTTATTCCAGTTCTTTTTACTTTTATTTTTGCATGTAAAGTAATAATTTTATTTTCGTAAGCAAGTATAGCCTCGTTTACATCCTTAAAGAAGTGACCTTCACCTTTTTGGTTTTCCTTTTCTAGTGTAAGATAGTAAATTCCTAAAACCATATCTTGAGACGGAACCGCTACAGGTCCACCATCAGAAGGTTTCAATAGGTTATTAGGTGATAGTAACAAGAAACGACATTCAGCCTGTGCCTCAACGGAAAGAGGTACATGGACTGCCATCTGGTCACCATCGAAGTCAGCGTTGAAGGCCGTACAAGCCAACGGGTGCAACTGAATAGCCTTACCCTCGATCAACTTCGGCTGGAATGCCTGAATACCCAAACGGTGCAACGTCG
>CAZOSE010000216.1:0-3330 GCA_964582385.1 uncultured Lachnospiraceae bacterium | reverse complement strand
TATTCTAAGGGCCATTGAAAACTCTATACTTGGGGTAGCAAAAGTACCTATAGCTGCAATGGCCATATACAAGACTGTTTCTGGCACAAAAAAGCCAACAGTTACAGCCAAATCACTAATTATCAAACCACCAATAACACCTAGGGAAGTATTTAAGGAGTTAGGTGTATGGATAGAAGATAAGCGTAACAAGTCAAGACCAAATTCGAGGAGCAAGAACTGAATGATTAAAGGAATCTTACCGCTTTCTTTTGGACCGATAAACTCTAGAAAGTCAGGTAGAATTTCTTGGTTTGTAACTAAAAGATACCATAAAGGTGGTAGCAATAAGGCAAAGACCATTCCAAGAAAACGAACCCATCTTAAATAGGTTCCAACTGTTATGTTTTGATAATAATCCTCAGCATGTTGAGTAAAATGAAACATTGTAACAGGTATAATCATTACACTTGGAGAGGTATCAACAATTATAGCCACATGCCCTTCCATTAAGTGAGCAGCAACAACGTCGGGCCTTTCTGTAAATTTTGCTTGGGGCAAAGGATTGTACCAATGTTTCTTAATTAAGAGTTCGTCTAATGTCTTTTCACCCATAACCAAGGCACCGGTATCTATGCTATTAATTTTATCTTTCACTTCAGTAATGAGATTATTATCAGCTATTTCTTTAATATATGAAATAACCACATCTGTTTTAGAACGTTTCCCTACACTTGTGATTTCAAATATCAGATTAGGATCTCTTAGCCTTCTGCGAATTAAGGCTGTATTAAAGATTACAGTTTCAACTAAACCATCTCTTGAACCTCTAGTAACTTTTTCTAAATCAGGTTCCTCTGGATTTCTTGCGGGATAAGTTCTCGAATCAATAATAATACCTTCACTTGCCCCATCAATAAGAAGAACAGAAGCACCAGCAAGAACCATTGATTTTCCTTGGTCAATATCCATAAAGCTTTCGGCTTCAATGTATCCAATCTTTTCTTTAATTAAAGTAGAAATAATATTAGATTGTATCTCCTCCTGGGAGAACTCCTGAAGTCTTTCCAACATAAATAGCATAACATCATCTTTTGCAAAACCATCTATAAAAATCAAAAAAGCTTCACGTTTTCCAAATGTTAAGTCCCTTCCTATGACATCGAAACTTTTTCTAAATCAGGTTCCTCTGGATTTCTTGCGGGATAAGTTCTTGAATCAATAATAATACCTTCACGTTTTCCAAATGTTAAGTCCCTTCCTATGACATCGAAACTTGTTCCAATAGGAAGTTCTTCGTAGAATATCTCTTTATTATCATTAAGGTTACTACTTAGTTTTTTCCCTGCTGTTAAATTCATTTTTTCTCCTGTTTCAAACCCATCTACTATTTACAAATAACAATCTAGAACCCATCATCTTAAGTTATTATGCTCATTAACTTAAAATTTAGTCATTTCGTAGTACTAAATAATATACAAAACTTTTCGCGAAAATCGCGTGCCTGTACGCTTGTAGCGAAAAATTTGTATATCATTATTAAACTAAATTACAAAAAGGTTTCGCAATCCCCATTTACCCTAAAACCCCTAAGGAATTTAATAATACTACCAAAATAAGTAGAGGAGCTAAGTACTTAGTTAAAAGATAAAAAGTCTTTATAGCCCAGTTATTCTTTAGACTATTATTGTTACTAAGTTCTTTAATAATATTAGACTTAGAAGTGAAATAGCCCACAAAAATGGTTATTAAAAGGCCTGTAACGGGCATCAAGATATTTGAAGATATAAAGTCAAACAAATCAAAGAAACTAAGTCCAAATAATTTAATGCTTCCAAAGATGCTTTCGGGATGAACGGTTAAAACCCCTATTATGGCTATTATTGACATTACTGATATAACTGCGGCCTTCCTATTAATGTTGAATTCTTCAAGTAGAAAGGCTACAGGAACTTCCACTAATGAGAGCATAGACATGGTTGCTGCTAGTGATGTTAAGAGGAAGAATATTATAATCAACAGGTTGCCAAAAGGAATTCTTGAAAACACAAGTGGTATTGTATTAAACAAGAGGGCAGGCCCTTCTGTAGGCTCTAAACCAAAGGTAAAGACTGCAGGGAAAACCGCTAAACCTACGGTTATAGATACTAGGGTATCTGATAGCATCACTTTAAATGCATTACCTATCATATTATTATCCTCAGTTATATAGCTACCGTAAGTAATCATAGTTCCAACTCCAATAGAAAGTTTGAAAAAAGCCAAACCCAAGGCAGCAAGAATCATACTTGGCGTTATAGCAGCTAAATCTATCTTAAGAAGAAAATCAATTCCTTGACTAGCTCCTTCTAATCTTAAGGCTAGTAGGCAAGTTATTATTATAAGGAAGAATAGTATGGGCATAGATGTTTTAGTTACCTTTTCTATTCCCTTTTTTACACCAGCAATTATTATAATTGTAACAATTAATATAGAGATAAGCTGCCATATCATAGGTGAAAACTTGCTGGCTACACTGGAATTAAACATACCAACAATTTCGTTTGCAGACTTGTCCATAGGAATTGTTCCAAGTTGCCTAAAGTCACCTCTTATAGCCTTAGCTAAATAAGAATAAACCCAGCCGGTAACGGCGCTATAGAAGAACAGAATAAACAATGTGGCTATAACACCTGAGTAACCAACAACTCTAAAGAATTTAGGAGCCTTAAGCTTATCAAAAGCTCCAACAGCATTACTTCTAGAACGTCTACCAATATAAAACTCAGATATCATAACAGGAAGGCTCACTAATAAAACAGAGACTAGGTATACAAGTATAAAAGCTCCGCCTCCATTTGTACCAACCATAGAAGGAAACTTCCATATGTTACCTAAACCCACTGCTGAACTTAGTGTTGCAAAAAACACTGTAATGCTAGATGAAAATACTTCCCTTTTACTATTTGTTTTCTTGTCATTTATACTTTTCAAGTCTTTAAAACCTCCGCATATTTATTATCTGTTTTTCTTTAGTTAATTAATATTGTAAACTCTTATTGACAATGTCAATAAAGGAATGTATTTATATATGTTTTATACAATATCATATTTTATAGAAAAAGACATTAAAAACATTAAAACGTAGATTAAAAAGTCATTGTTAAATAACAGGTTATTTTAACAAATGCTGTGGAATCTCCCATCGTCTATAAGAAGAAGATGGACAAAATCAGTTGGCTTAGGCTAAATACCTTAATAAATTGATTGAAAAATGAAGGATATTATTATATTATAGAATAAGAAGTAACCATAAAAAGGAGAATTTATGATTGAACTAATTAATGTAACAAAAAAATATGGTAAACTGCT
>CAZOSE010000215.1:2704-3362 GCA_964582385.1 uncultured Lachnospiraceae bacterium | reverse complement strand
TATTATTGCCAGAGGAGTTCAAGCCCAACTTATTAAAAATTACACCAATATACCTGTTGCAGAAATAACAATGACTGCACAGGAAATAGGTTTATTAGTGGTAGAGTGTAAGAAAATTATTAAGAAGGAAACACCTAAAATTGCATTAATTTCATTAAATAATATGATTAATAACGTTTCTCATTTTAATGATTTATTTGATGTTAATTTAAACACCTATCTAACAGCAACTCTAGATCAGCTAGAATATGCTGTTGAACAAGCTGTTAATGATGAGGTTGATATAATATTAGGTGGAGATCATGTTATTAAATGTGTAGAAAAATATAATATTCCGGCCTTATTTTTAGGATCTACTCAAGACTCATTATTAGAATCAATAAAACTAGCTAATAAGATGGGATATGCCATTGACATAGAAAAGAGTAATGCCGCTCAACTTGAAACTATGCTTGATACATCTTTTAGTGGAATAATAAAGATAGATAGAAATCATAATGTAATGATTGTAAATCATATTGTTGAAGAATTGCTAGAAAAGCAAGCATCACAATTGATAGGAAAACAACTAGAAGATGAAATAAAAGATATAGATTATCACTCAATAGAGAGTATATTAAATGGTAAAATTGATAACTACTCAACTACTGTAAATATT
>CAZOSE010000215.1:0-2694 GCA_964582385.1 uncultured Lachnospiraceae bacterium | reverse complement strand
AATATTAAAGGGAACACTTTGTTTTTTATGGTAGGACCTATACAATACGATGATGAGATTACAGGAGCTATTCTTTCTTATTCGGGAGTAAAAAGTTCTATAATATTGGAACAAAAAAAGAGTCAGGATATCTATCATAAAGGATACATTGCTCATCACGACTTTTCATATATAAAGAGTGAAGAACCTAAGATGAAAGAGTGTATAGAATTAGGTAAGAAATATGCAATATCAAATTATCCTGTTTTAATTTATGGGGAAGAAGGAACGGAGAGGGAAATTTTGGCAGAATGTATACATAATAACAGTGCACGAAAGTCATTTCCTTTTGTTTCAATCAATTGCAGTAAAATGAATGACATAGATCAGTATAATTATCTTTTTGGAAATAGCCATGCTACTAACGAAAAAGATAAAACAAATGGTATAATTCAGGACTGTAACTTTGGAACGGTCTACATTAGTGATGTTGAAAGCCTGAATCATATTAGCCAATATCAATTATACAAAGTTATACATTCAAAAGGATCAACAGTAGAGAACTTAAGAAACAATAAAAAAACTGATGTGCGTATTATAACAGGAACTAACCGTGAGTTGGCCCCTTTAGTTAAAAATGAATTATTTAGAAAGGACTTGTACTATTCGATAAATGCTCTAACTCTTAATGTGCCTCCATTGCGTGATAGAAAACAAGATATTGAAGGTATTGTTAGAAACTATTTAAAACAATTTACAAAAGAATATACAACTCATCTTACGATAAATGAGGAGGCAATGAAAGAAATTAGAGAATACACTTGGGAGGGTAACATGATTCAGTTAAAAAGTTTTTGTGAAAGACTTTTTGTAACTACATATAAAAAGAATATAGATCAAGGTATGGTCATTGGTCTCTTAGAAGAGTTGTATCCTTATGTTAAAGAAATAGATGGTGAAGAACGTATTGTTATCTACAAAGATCCAGAAGCTAAAGAGATTGTGGAAGCATTAAAAAAATATGATGGTAACCGAAAAGCTGTAGCGCAAGAATTAGATATTAGTACAACAACTTTGTGGAGACGAATGAACAAATATGGAATCTCCAATAATTTTATGTTTTAGTAATCTAATATTTGTTTTGAAAGGGTGAAGGTATGAATAAGAACTTGCTAATAAAAATAAATGATAATGATAATGTTGCTGTAGCTGTTAATGAGATTGTTGCAGGTAGTAAAATTGCAGATGGTATGTCTGCAAACCAAGGTATCCCTCAAGGTCACAAGATAGCTTTAAAAGACATTTCCAAAGATGGTGAAATTCGTAGATACGGAGTAGTAATTGGATATGCACTAGAAGATATAAATCAGGGTGACTGGATTAATGAAAATATGCTACGCCTTCCTGTAGCTCCCAAATTTGAGGATATGGAATTTAAAAAGAATATAGTTGGGAGATTGTTGGACCCAGCTGTTAAAACTTTTGAAGGATATAAAAATCCGAATGGAGGTTATGGAGGAACAAGAAACATTCTTGCTATACATACAACGGTTCAGTGCGTTATAAGTGTATTAAATGTGGCTGTTAAAAGAATGAAAGAAAAGCTCTTAGCTAATTACCCAAATGTAGATGATATAGTAGCTATAAATCATGCCTACGGCTGTGGCGTAGCAATTGATGCTCCGGAAGCTGAAATCCCCATACGAACTCTAAAAAACCTTGTGAAAAACCCAAACTTTGGTGGTGAAGTTATGGTGGTTGCTTTAGGTTGTGAAAAGTTGACTCTTGAAAGATTATTAGATGAAGGGGATAATAATCCTGAGAATATAATTGTTTTACAAGACTTGAATGGTTTTGATGATATGATTAACACAATTATGGAAATGGCTAAAGTTAAACTTGAAAGATTAAATAAAAGAAAAAGAGAGACATTACCCTTATCTGAGTTATGTATAGGTATGCAGTGTGGTGGTAGTGATGCATTTTCAGGACTAACAGCAAATCCAAGCGCTGGCTATGCATCAGACCTATTAGTTAGTGGAGGAGCCACTGTATTGTTTTCTGAGGTAACAGAGGTTAGAGATGGTGTGCAATTTATCGCAGAACGATGTATTAATGATGAAGTAGGTAAGAAACTCATAGAAGAGATGAAGTGGTATGATAATTACCTGGAACTTGGAGGGGTAGATAGGTCAGCAAATACAACACCAGGAAATAAAAAGGGTGGTCTATCTAATATAGTTGAAAAGGCTATGGGATCTATAGTAAAATCAGGTACTTCTCCAATAGTGGAAGTTTTATCCCCAGCAGAACGTCCTTCTAAAAAAGGATTAATTTTTGCAGCAACTCCAGCTAGTGATTTTGTGTGTGGTACAAGTCAACTTGCATCAGGTATTACTCTTCAAATCTTTATGACTGGAAGAGGAACTCCTTATGGTCTTGCACAAGCACCAGTTATAAAAGTATCATCGAGAAATAATCTAAAAGAAAATTGGAAAGATTTAATTGATGTTTCAGCTGGGCCAATAGCTACAGGTGGTGCAACAGTTTCTGAAGTAGGAACAGAATTGTTCAATATGATTATTGATGTAGCTAGTGGAAGACACAAGACTTGGGCGGAAGTTTATGAGTTAAATAATGATTTATGTCTTTTTAATCCGGCTCCTATAACATGATTTGTAGTATCTAAAAATATATCCTTGTAAAATTAAGCAA
>CAZOSE010000214.1:1661-3422 GCA_964582385.1 uncultured Lachnospiraceae bacterium | reverse complement strand
AATCTAATAGATATTTCAAATATTCAACAATTCTTTTCTCATCATCAACAATTAACACACGATACATTTTTACCCCTCCCTAGGCAAATGTATTTCCACAAGAAAACCTTTACCATAATTGGATCGGAACTTTAATCCATAATCTTCTCCAAACATTAACTCAATTCTTTTATTTACATTATTAATACCATACCCAATGTTCCTATCAAATTCAGATATAGACTTGTTAAAATGCTCTATCTGGTCTTTGGTCATACCTACTCCGTCATCCGCTACAACCAAATAATTAGCTTCTTTTGTTTCCTCCATATAGATATCAATTCTTCCCTTACTGGCTTCTCTAGAGCGAAAACCATGATAGACCGAGTTTTCAACTAAAGGCTGCAGGGTTAACTTTGGTATCTTTATTTTTTTATAGACGTCATCTACTTGAATATTTAGGTCTATAATGTCTTCATATCGCATATTTTGAATAATCATATAATTTTTTACATGCTCAAGTTCCTGGTCTAGAGTTATTATATCGTGGCCTTGACTAAGACATATTCGGTAATATTTAGCAAGTGCCTTTACTATGGTAGAAATCTCTTGATTGCCTTCTGACAATGCCTGCCAGTGGACACATTCTAAGGTGTTATATAGAAAGTGTGGTTGAATCTGAGATTGGAGAGCATTTAATTTTACTTGGTTTAACTGGAGCTGCTCATCCTTTACTTGATCGATTAAAAGATCAATTCTATCCATCATACTGTTAAAACCAAGGGCCAGTACCATACTATCACTATCCATATCCTTGGTACTAATTCGTGTTTTAAGGCAGCCTTCAGAAACATCATTCATCTTACCTAGTATCTTGTTAAGGGGCCTGTATAGTTTATTAATTATATTCTTTGATACAAGAAGGACCACACCTAATACTACTAACATCCCAGTTAGCAATATTACTGTAATACTGATACTGTTTTGCAGAAAGTATATTGGAGAAATTTCATGGATAAGGTATAAATTCCAATCAGCAATCTTTTTATAATGAATCAACTTTCCATTATGCCAAAGGCTACCACTTCTTTCCTGTAACTTATCTTTAAATTCAATTGTTTCGCCAATGGATTCATGATCATAGGTTGATATAATATTACCTTCCATATTGGTTAAGTATAGATTGGAATGATCAATTTTATCATCCAAGTTTATAATAACCATTCCATTACTAGTAATCATGTGGGTGAGGGAATATACCGGAAAATATAAAGTTATACTATTCTTTTTTCCTTTGTAAAAGGTGTCAGAAAAGCTAATTCGCAGGGTTCCTTTACTTTTGGCCTGGATACTTTTTTCATAATCCTCCATAAAGTTTTCAAAACCACTCTCTTGCATACTAAAGTTGCCATTGTATACATAAGTCTGTGCATTATCATTGGTTATGGCAATAAAGTTGGCATTGTTTTGAATGTATAACAAATTCATAAGTATCCCATATACCTGGCCTGATACTTCATAAGTTTCATCTGCCTTTAGGGAATTACAGTACTTTTGTACATATTCATCTAATACAATAAAAGTAGTTAATGATTTATACTGATTTAGATTGTTCTCATAGTCATTAGCCATAATCGATAACTGCTCCATTGCATGTTGCCTGCTTTGTTTCGTAAGGGAATAGGCCAAAGAAACGGTTGAAACAATAATTCCTAACAAGCTAGTAATTATAATTGCCGTCACAATAACAAAGTTCATCTTTTTCTCAAAGTTCCATCTTTT
>CAZOSE010000214.1:0-1651 GCA_964582385.1 uncultured Lachnospiraceae bacterium | reverse complement strand
ACTTTAAATCCCCCATACCTTTGTTGGTTAAGCTTTTATCAAGAAATGTTAATTTGATTCTCCCTTATCATACCATATCCTCATGTAAATTTTTGTCACTTTATATAGTTTTCTAAATAAAAATCAAACTAACCCTTAACTGCTCCAGCAGTCATTCCCTTTATTAACTTTTGCTGGGCAAAAATAAAAAGAATAATCATAGGCAGCACATTAAGTGTTAAAACCGCCATAATCATAGGTGTATTCATGGCATATTGGCCTTGATAATCCCAAACTGCAAGTGGTAGTGTTCTATTTTTTGGGCTCTGAGTTAATGTATAGGCAAAGCTAAATTCATTCCATATATTTACTCCATTATAAATAGCAAGGGTAGAAAGTCCTGGCTTAGCAAGGGGCAGGATAATCCTAAAAAACATACTATATTTGTTACACCCATCAATTTCTGCTGACTCTTCTATCTCACGTTCAATAGACTTCATAAAGCCAGTCAGTATAAATACAGAAATAGGAATAGAAAAGGCTACATTGGGACCAATCAGAGCATACAAAGAATCGTATAGGTTTAGAGCTTTGCTCATCTGAAATACTGGTATTAGAGTTATATGTAAAGGAATTGCCATACATGCAATAATAATAGAATAGATTAAAGCATTTAATCTAAAGCGAAATCTTGCCAAGGGATAAGATGCACAAGCAGAAATAAATAAAATTAAAAACAAGGAAATACCAAGGACCAATACACTATTAATAAAATAACCAGTAAATCCACCTTTAAATACTTCCCTGTAGTTTGAAAAATCCAATTTATCAGGGAGTGCAAAAATCCCTTTTGTTAGCATATCAAACTTTTTCTTAAAAGAATTCAGAACCATAAAGAAAAATGGTAAAATAGCCACCACAAATGCCAGGACTGCCAGTATTGTTGCTAAGATCCAACTTATCCTACTTTTAATACGACTTTTTTTATAATTTATGTCCATGTCATATATCCTCTTTTCTCTTAATAATATTCATTGTAATTAATGAAATCACTGAAATTAAAAGGAACATTCCCCCTGCTATGGTAGAGCCATATCCCATATCAAACTGGCTAAAGGCATGTTTATACATATAAGTAGCCATTAGTTCTGTTGAAGTTCCAGGTCCTCCACCTGTCAAAACATAAATTAAGTCAAAGTATTTTAAGGAACCAACCATGGATAATATTGCAGCATTTTTAATGGAAGGCATTAATAAAGGTAATGCTATTCTCCGAAAATACTGCGGTTTTGTTGCCCCATCAATTAAAGCAGCTTCATAAACCTCAATGGAAATACCAGTGTAGGCAGCTAGTGAATACACCATATAAAAAGGAACATATTGCCATGCTATAACAAAGATAACTGTCATTAGAGCAGTCTTTGGATTTCCCAGCAGATCAACATTTCCTCCTCCTAGTAAATTAGAAAAGAAACTTACAATTCCTCCATATGCAGCTAGAGCATAATTAAACAAAAACCCAATGGCAACAGAAGACATTAACAAAGGAATAAACCATACTACTTTAAAAACAACCGCTTTTTTTCTTGAAAACTCAATAAAAGTAGCTTGAGCCAGTCCAATTGGTATCTGTAATAAGATAGAAAAAATTACAATCAATATATTGTTTCGA
>CAZOSE010000213.1:0-3430 GCA_964582385.1 uncultured Lachnospiraceae bacterium | reverse complement strand
TTAAGGTAATCTTTTGCCTGATGATATATACAGGTCATACCATTCTTTCTTTGTTAAGTCTACATCTGAACTACGACAAATTTCTAGCAACCTTCCCTTGTTAGTAGTTCCTACTATTGTCTGAATCTTTGCAGGATGTCTAAGTATCCAGGCAACAGCAATAGCATTATTTGTTACATTGTATTTCTCGGCTATCTCATTAATTTTATCATTTAACTCCTTATATTCTGGATTGTCTATAAATAACCCTTTACCCGAACCTGCTTGAAATGGTGACCATGCTTGTATTGTAATATCATTTAAGCGGCAATAATCAAGAATTCCTCCATCTCTATTAATACCTTCGTTGATTTGCATGTTTCCATTAAGTCCAGAATCAATCATTCCAGAGTGGGTTATACTAAGTTGCAATTGGTTAAAAAGAATCTTATCATCTATATATTTATTTAATAGTTCAATTTGGTATGGGTTATGGTTGCTAACACCAAAATGTCTAACCTTCCCTGATTCTTTCAATATTCTAAATGCTTCTGCTACTTCTTCTGGTTCTACAAGGGCGTCAGGGCGGTGTAGCAATAGTATATCAACATAATCTGTTTTAAGTCTTTTTAAGCTGCCATCAACAGAATTCAGAATATGATCCTTTGAAAAATCAAAACCCACACCTCTATGGATTCCACATTTTGTTTGTATAGTCATCTTCTCACGTATGTTACTATTCATTCCTATAGCTTCTGCAAAAAAACTCTCGCTTTCTCCATCAGCATAAATATCTGCGTGATCAAAAAAATTTATACCTTGGTCCATTGCTGTATAAATAAGGTCATTTGCTTCTTTCTTGTCTAAACTAGTAGTCCTCATACATCCTAAGCCTATTTCAGGTATTTCCATTATATCATTAGCTACTTTGATTTTATTCATAATATTCTTCTCCTTTTCATCTGTAATAATATTAACTAATTGCGAAACTATGTAAATCTAATTGTTTTTATAATCCTATACAAAGATTTGAGCGAAAATCGCGTGTTTTTTACGCTTGTAGCGAAAAATTTGTATAGGATTATAAAAATTAATTACAAAAAAGAGTTTCGCAAATACCTAAGTAATACTATTTTAATAAAGGCCCTTCACTTTCATGAAAGGCCTACTAATTGTTTGCATTATCTATTAAATATCATTTCATACTAATTACTTAATCAAAAACTTTTATATAATCTAATTATATCTCTTTCTTCCAGTAAGCCACAAAGAATGCTGAAAACACACCAATCATTCCACCAAGTAGCCCTGCAATAACAACATTTCTCATTGTATTAGGACCTGACTTGCCAGCTGGAGCTATTGCATCAGAGAGTTTAAAGATATCCATATTGTCAATTATATCTGTTTCAAATTCTCCTTCTTTATCACCAGCATAATAATTGTCTAGCTTTGCTTTCTCATTGGCTAACTCTTCTAAATAAACAGAGTATTGCTCATTGGCATTCTCTAGAATATTAATATTTTGTTTCACTTCTAAAACAATATATTCTAAGTTTGTATAATTAGGATTAATTATGTTTTCCAAAACAATATAATCATTAGTGTTTGGAATCTCTTCCATTGCTGACTTTTGATCAATTGTTTGTGGTATTGAATCTAGAAGTTTCTCTTGTCTAACTAATAAGTCTTCATTGGATTCTAGCTCGATTTCATTTTGACTATACTTAACTTTAAAATCATTATAATAGTAGTTGATAGCCCTATCTTTGAGCAAAACATCCACATATTGAATGTAATTTTTATAAAGTATATCAGCTAACTTTACTGCATCTTCTGGATTACTTCCACTTACATTAATTTGAAAAATACTATTATTGTCATTAGCATTGGTAAAGGATATTCTGTTACTTATAGACTCATTAGAAACTTCTCCAGGCTCATAACCCAAATCTTTAATAGTTTCTTTGATTACTTCACTACTCTTCATCAAATTAATATACTCTGTACTGCTTGTTATTGGTAGACTATAGTCACCATACTTGGTAGTATAAATATCTGGAATTCTCGCAACAACGCTAAACTTTGTGTTATACACAGGAGATACCATGAACTTAGTAAATAACCCTGCTAGTAATGCAAATATTATCGTTATTCCTATAATCATAAGTTTACGATTCCATAGAATCATAATTAATTCTCTAAGTTCAATTTCGTCGTTGTATGTTTTATTGTTTATATCAGTTTTATTAGTATTCATATATGTCTCCTTTAGAATGAATAAATTCTTCAAAATACTTAATACAGTATATCAATTTAAAGCCTTTTTTGCAATGTTATTATTTATTATTCAGCCTAAAGGCTTATTATTTATCCTAAAGGCCTTCTCCCGGCTAAATTATACTCAGCATCCTTCAAATTGTTTTGGCCAAGCTCTGCAACTTTATCACTATTTATAACTTTACCATCTTTATCAACTAGTTTAACACTACCTCTAACCGGCTTTGTTCGCCACTCTTTAGCATGCTTAAACTCCTCTAGCTCTTTCCACAAATAAGGCACTGGTAAGAAACCAGCTGCAAATATCCTATAAAAACCTTCTGGTGAATAAGGGTCACCAACACTGCTTTCAATAGCATTAATAATCACCTTGGCTGAGTCTAGAAGTTCTTTTTGCCTTACATCAACCTCTTGGCTTCTACTCATATCAGCTACATTGCCCTTATCTTTTTGTTTCCTATACTCCATTAATGAATGCTGGGTAATCTTAACACTTTCATTAATCACATCTGGTGTTGCAAGATGGGAAGCTTCAGAATAACTAACAACATGAATCATATGGGGACTTTGCTTATCAATGGGCAAAATATCATCCATTAAGGCTGTAACTGCAGCTAGTTGAATTCTTGCTTCATAAAGGTCTGGTTTAAAGTAATCTAAACCTGCCCTTGGCTGGAGTAAGACTCTAAAGTTATTGTCTTCTAAACTCTTAACTAATAAAAGCATAGCCCTAGACTTTGCTAAGTCCTGGATGCCCCAGGTCAGCCTTGGGGTATTAAGCATATTTTGAAGTATATAGGTCCTTACTCCATGCCTTTTAGCTAGCTTTGCTGATAAATATGCTGCAACAATATAAGTAACATCATCTGCACCTCTAAAGGCAAAATGGTGAGATACATTTGCTTCAAAAGGCTTTCCGGTTTTACCAATATATTTTATTGTTTCAATATGAGCCTTTAGATTAGTATATAAATCATATGGGCCTCTCTCATCTAACTTATTAAACCACCAAAGGGATAGAGCATGCCATGAAATATTAATTGTTTCCTCATACATCCTTGCAAGTTCAGGTATATTCTTAGTTCCTGCATAAGTTCTAACAAGCAGTGGTCTTGAAGCCTCATAAATCATTCGGTACTCTTCTTCTTTATTAATGGGAACACCACCACCA
>CAZOSE010000212.1:0-3442 GCA_964582385.1 uncultured Lachnospiraceae bacterium | reverse complement strand
GAAGTTCTGTTTTACCTGATGTAGAAAGTTTTGTAGAACAAGGATACGAACTAACATTCTCTAATATTAACTTATTCCTAGGTCCTAAAGACATGGATGAAGAACTTGTTAAAAAGCTTTATGACTTATATTCTGAAGCAGCGAAAACTGATGCTGTTAATGATGTATTAGGTCCTGCAGGAATGTCAATGGAATTCTTTAGTTTTGAAGAGGGTCCAGATATAATTAAAGAGCAGCAAGAAGTTTTAGACAAGGTTGTAAAAGATCTAGGTCTTGATAAATAGTAAAAATAATATAAAGGCTGTTACATATATGGTAACAGCCCTTATATCGAAAGAGAGGCGTATATTTTGACAAAAATAAAGAAAGACCAATTAACAGGAATTGTATTAGTTATTTTGGGTTTAATTGTAGCTTTTCTGGTAAATCAGTTTAAAACACCTATGACTGCTTCCTATCCAGGTCCTAAACTTTTGCCATTAATCTCTGTTACAGGATTCATTATTTGTGGTTCAGGAATATTTATTGCAAGCACATTGAAAAAAGATGAAAAAGAAGGAGCATTCCTAGATGCTTCAGGTTGGAAAAAGATTGGAGTAACAATAATAGCTTTAATACTATATGTACTTCTATTAAAATATCTAGGTTATTTTATTGCTACTCCAGTAGTACTGTATGCTTTAATTACAATGTTTGCTAAAGGAAACAAGGCAGAATCTAAAACTAAGTCCAGAATAATTTATAGCCTTGTGTTTACTGTTTTATTATACTTAATCTACGTACAAGCATTTGGAATGAAATTCCCTATGGGAATATTATTTAGCTAATATTGTTGATACAAATAATATAGGAGGAATACGATATGGATAATATACTTATGTATATTCTAGAGCAACTAGGAAATCCTTATAATGTTTTGTTACTGCTTATTGCTAATATAATAGGGCTCGTTTTTGGAGCAATACCAGGGCTTTCTGGTACACAGGCAGTTATACTTTTTATGCCCCTTACGTATGTAATGAATGCAGGAACTGCAATAATATTTTTAATTAGTCTTTGGATAGGTGGATGCTCTGGAGCATTTATTGGTTCAATTTTACTTGGTGTTCCAGGTTCTCCATCGGCGGTTGCCACAACCTGGGATGGCTATGAAATGACCAAGAAAGGTCAAGCAGGAAAAGCTCTAGCAATTGGTATGGTTGCATCTTTTACAGGAACATTTTTAAGTGCAATTATTGGTGCTATTTTTAGCCAGGGTGTAGCTAAGATTGCCTTTATGCTAGGTCCTTGGGAATATTTTGGCCTTTGTTTTCTTGCAATTACTATGGTTCTTGCAATTTCAAAGGGTAGTATGATGAAAGGACTAGCATCAGCAAGTATAGGCCTACTTCTAGCTTCAGTAGGTTTCTCTCCAATTGATGCAGAACCTAGGTTTGTATTTGGAAATATGCACCTTATGGGTGGACTCTCCATGACAGTTGTATTACTTGGTATTTTTGGTGTTAGCGCAATTGTAGTAAACTTTGCAAAAGTACCTGATAAAATGCCAACAGTAGATCCTAAATCTATAAAAGGGTTAGGAATTAAATTTATAGATATTATTAAGCAAAGTGTTAATATTGTTCGTTCTTTTATTATCGGCCTTTTTATAGGTTTTCTACCAGGTATGGGAGCAGGACTTTCTAATCTTGTTTCATATTCTGCTGCTAAGAGTGCTTCTAAAGATCCAGATTCATTTGGTAAGGGTAATCCTGCAGGTATATGGGCTCCAGAAGTTGCTAATAATGCGGCAGTAGGAGGCTCATTAATTCCAATGACTGCACTAGGAATTCCAGGGGATACAACAACAGCAATATTAATCGGTGCTCTTACTATACACGGACTTGAAATGGGGCCTATGGTATTTAAAAACAGTGGTCATATAGTCTACTTGATGTTTGCTACAGTTGCTGTATGTGCCATAGTTGTTTTAATATTACAGGCCTTAGGAATGAGATATTTCCCACAGATTCTTAAAGTACCATTTCACTATTTATACTCATCATTAATAATAATTTCCTTAATCAGTGCTTATACTGAGTCAGCAAGTATTTATAAAGTTGGAATGATGATTCTTTTTGCCGTTGTAGGAATAGCTATGCAGGTAGGTGGACTCCCTACATCTCCATTAATTCTTGCCTTTATCTTATCACCAATTATTGAAAACAACATGTTAAAGGCTTTCCAGTATACTGGAACTTGGACAACATTCTTTACTAGACCGATTTCAGCTGTACTTATGGTTCTTGCAATAGCAAGTATTTTCTCTCCAATTTTAAGAGGACTTTGGTCATTAATTAAAGAAAAAACTAAATCAAATGAATAATTTATTTAAAGAATCTTATAAAAATCTAAAAATATTTATAGAAAGTATATTTAGATTTATTTAGAAAAGGAGCGTTCTAATGGCATTAAATAGTACATCAAAAACAAGCCCACCACCAGAAGTCTTAATGGAACAGTGTTGTAGACGACCATGGGAAACTTATATTGAACCAATAAAGATGGCACCAGGAGTTTATTATATTTCAGGCAATAACTGGGTTGCGTGCTATCTTATAGATACAGGAGATGGGCTTATTCTAATTGATACAGCAATGCATAAAACTGCCTATCTATTAATTGAAAATGTAAGAAAGCTTGGATATGAACCAAGTGATATTAAGAAAATATTATTAACACATGCACATATTGATCATATAGGAGGAGCAAGAACCTTACAAGAATTAACAGGTGCTAAAATCTATATGGGTGAAAGAGATATGTTCATGTTAACAGAGCGCCGTGAATTAATTGCAGGTCAAGGCTTATATACTTGTGGTGAATTTACACCTGATGAATTTTATTCAGATGATAAAGAAATTATCTTAGGGGATATTACAATTCAAACAATTGCAAGTCCAGGCCATACTCCAGGTACAACTTCTATATTTTTTGATGTTAAAGATAAACCAGGAAAGACACTTCGTTGTGGCCTTCATGGAGGGATTGGACTAAATACAATATCAAAGGAATTCTTTGAAGAATCAGGACTTCCTATAAGCCTAAGAGATGAGTATATAGAAGGACTTAAGAAATTCTCTAAAATGCATGTTGATATAACTCTACCTTCTCATACTAATCAAGTTGGAATATTATTATTAGTTGATCAAATAACAGATGATTATAATCCTTATGTTAATGATAGAATATGGTCAGCGCTTATGAATGAAAGGCTAGAAAGAACTTATCAGCTTATAGAAGACGAAGAAAAGACGAATTAATATTATTGCTAAGCAAATTATCATTGATAATTATAATCATTGCTATTGCAATTATTATTAGAAGAGGGTGAAATTTAAAATTGAATGGTACACCAATTATTACAGAAATGAATGTATTTCCTGTAGCTGGACACGATAGT
>CAZOSE010000211.1:0-3466 GCA_964582385.1 uncultured Lachnospiraceae bacterium | reverse complement strand
TACTAATATTCTTGCTGCCTATTCTATTAACCTTATTAATAATATTTATAATATTAAAAATCATAAAAACTTAGCTTATTATAGAAAAGAACAAAATAAAAACACACCCATGGGGGGATCCACGGGTGTGTTTTTTGAGGGGAGTATAAATAATTAATAAGGGGTTATATAGTGAATATTGAGAAATAATAATACTCAACACACACAAATTACTATACTATAAAATCACTTAAAATGCAACATTATATTACAAAAAAACAAAAAAGATTACAAAAAAACTAGGAATAAAAGGAAAAATTATATGTATAATACAAGTCTTATTGGTCATAATAACTATGTAGTTTAAATCAAATGGACTTCATAGGAGGCATTTTAATGACGCGTAATTATAATAATGAAAAGAATAATAACAATTCTAAAAATGTAAGGGAAGAAAATAATACTAGAAACGACAATCAAAATAATACTAATAACAGAAACGAAAACAATACAAACAGGGCCAACAATAATAATATGAACAACAGAAATAGCAAAAATAACAATACAAACAGGGCCAACAATAATAATATGAACAACAGAAATAGCAATAATAACAATACAAACAGGGCTAACAACAATAACTACTCCGACACAAATAGGACAAGAAATAATAATAATGATAATAACTAGTAGTCATAAAAAGGATTCTCATATAATATTGAGAATCCTTTTTTTATGACTTGCACATATTTGTTTTGCCTAGAATATTATAAGTTAACAAAAAGTAGGTGATAATATGAACTTTGAGACAATAAGTGCAAAAGAAATAGATAAATATTTAAGTGATAATAAAGTAATGATAATAGATATTCGCAGTCCCTATGAATACAATGACGGGCACATACCAACAGCTATAAACATTCCTTATCAAGAGTTTTGCAGGCTAAAGAATAAGCTAGATAAGGAAAAAACTTTAATATTATATTGTGAAAGGGGCGGAACAAGTATTGTTTTATCAAGAGATTTAAGTAAAGAAGGTTATAATGTAAAAAACATATATGGAGGTATCAATGCTTATAGAGGTCCAATACAATGATAGTATTTATTGATTTACAATTAAATGATATATATGATATAATGACCCAAGTACATTTTTAGTTGTAAAATAAGGTGATAGATAATAATTATAGAGTAATATTTAATAAACAAGAGCTAATAATATAATATTAAAAAGATGGAGCGAGAATTATGAAGTACGAATTTATGGCACCTTGTCATTTTGGATTAGAGAGTGTTTTGAAAAGGGAAATTGGAGATTTAGGATATGAAATTACTAAAGTAGATAATGGGCGAGTGTTTTTTAAAGGTGATGAAGATGCCATATGTCGTAGTAATATATTTTTAAGGACAACGGAAAGAATCCTCCTAAGTGTGGGAACTTTCAAGGCAACAACCTTTGATGAGTTATTTGAAAGAACAAAAGCTTTACCTTGGGAGAATTTCATACCTAAAAACGCAAAGTTTTGGGTTACAAAGGCAACATCAGTTAACAGTAAGTTATTTAGTCCTTCTGATATACAATCAATCATGAAGAAAGCTATAGTTGAAAGATTGAAAGATGTTTATAAGCTTTCCTGGTTCCCAGAGGATGGTGATGAATACCCTATTAGAGTGACAATTATGAAAGATGTTGTTTCGGTTGGCTTAGATACCACAGGAGAATCACTTCATCGTAGAGGTTACAGAAAGTATGTAAGTAAAGCACCTATTACTGAAACTTTAGCAGCAGCACTTATAATGTTGACGCCGTGGAACAAAGACCGTATATTAATTGATCCATTTTGCGGAAGTGGAACCTTTCCTATAGAAGCTGCCATGATAGGGTGTAATATTGCTCCAGGGATGAATCGTTCATTTACAGCTGAAAACTGGACAAACATTGTAGATAAAAAGTCTTGGTATAGGGCAATAGAAGAAGCCCATGATATGATTGTTGTGCCAACACAGATGGATATACAAGGTTATGATATAGATGGAGATATTATAAAAGCAGCTATGGAGAATGCAAAATTAGCAGAAGTAGATGAATATATTCACTTTCAAAAACGTTCTGTAAATCAACTAAGTCATCGTAAAAAATATGGCTTTGTAATAACGAACCCTCCTTATGGTGAAAGACTTGAAGAAAAGGAAGACCTTCCAGGAATCTACAGGGAAATGGGTGAAGCCTTTAATGAGCTAGATAGTTGGTCACATTTTATAATAACTAGTTATGAAGATGTAGAAAAATATATGGGTAGGAAAGCAAATAAAAATCGAAAGATATATAATGGTATGATAAAAACATACTTTTATCAATTTATGGGACCAAGACCACCTAAGCAGAGTAATAACTTAAGTGAAGAGAAGTAATAATTAATTGAAAGAGGTCTTTTATGAGAAGAAAAATTATATTTGCCACAAATAATGAAGATAAAATGAAAGAAATAAGAATGATATTAAATGATTTAGACTACGAAATCTTATCATTAAAAGAAGCAGGTATAACTGCTGATATTATAGAAGATGGTAATACATTTGAAGAGAATGCACTTATAAAGGCTAAAACAGTAATGGAAATTACTAATGAAATAGTAATGGCTGATGATTCTGGACTTGAGATTGATTTTTTAGATAAAAAACCAGGTATTCATTCTGCGAGATTCTTAGGCGAGGATACATTGTATGATGTTAAAAACCAATATATTTTAGATAAATTAAAAGATGTAAAATGGGATGATCGTACTGCACGATTTGTCTGTGCAATAGCCTGTGTTTTTCCAGATGGAAAGTATATAACTACAGAAGGTGTTATGGATGGATATATAGGATACGAGATTGAGGGTGAAAATGGATTTGGTTATGACCCTGTTTTCTGGCTTCCAGAACACAATACCACCTCAGCAGCGTTAACACCAGCTGAAAAAAATAAAGAAAGCCATAGAGGAAAAGCTCTAAAGGCTATTAAAGAGAAACTTGTTAGTATGGAGTAATAATTTATGAAAATACTTATTGTTTGTGATTCTCATGGAAGAGAGAAAAACTTAAAAAAGGTAATTAACCAAACAAAACCTATTGCCAATTTTACCTTAAGGCATGTCAGCAAAAGGCCTTAGTTTATACTAAGATAATGATATAAGATGCAAAAAATGTCGGTTAATATTGGATAATCAAAAGAAACTTAGGTGGTATTTCACAAAATGAAAAAAGGTTTAAAAACTTGTTGACTTTTAAGGTGTCCTATTATATAATATTTATTGCGTCACAAAGTTATAACCTTTCGGGGTGTGGCTCAGCTTGGCTAGAGCGCTTGATTTGGGATCAAGAGGCCGCAGGTTCAAATCCTGTCACCCCGACTTTACATTAATTTTATATTTGTAATTATGTATTCAATTATATGCGGGTGTAGTTCAATGGTAGAACACTAGCCTTCCAAGCTAGATACGTG
>CAZOSE010000210.1:0-3517 GCA_964582385.1 uncultured Lachnospiraceae bacterium | reverse complement strand
TCTATCTGACTGCTTTGCCGCTGCAGTTGCAATTGACTGCCAACGTTCTAGCTTCTTCTTTTCTTTTCTCTTATCATTCATCTTTACTATAGTTCTCTTAGTTGAAACTGGAATTATCTCATAAACTCCTAATTCTACAGCCTTTTGGATAATCCATTCCATTTTATCCTTTTTAGGGATTCCTTGAAACAGATAGATTTTTGCATCTAGTTCTGTTTTATTTGTAGTATAATCTATTATTTTAAGAAGAACTCTATCACTTTGAATTTCTTCGATTACACAAGTATAGTCCTTACCCTTACCATCACAAGCAATTAGCTTGTCACCTGGGCTTAATCTTAGAACATTCTTAATATGGTTTACATCTAAACCTTTTATAATAATATCTTCACTACTTATATTGCTATCATCAACATAAAAACGGTACATAATCTTACCTTCTCCTACAAATAAACTTCTAATTCTTTCTAGCTACAAAAGATACCCAGTCGCCCATTGTTTCCATTTCTATAATATCAAAATTATTGTCTTCTAAGGCTTTTGTTACTCTGTCTGTTTGACTTTCTAAAATACCAGTAGATACAAAGTAGCCATTTGCCTTTAAGTACTTACTTACTATATCAGATAGGCTTACAATAACATCAGTTAGAATATTAGCCACAACAATGTCATAACTATTAAGACCAATCCCTAAGTCTAATTCTTTGCTCTGATCATCCTTTAATACATCTCCATGTATAAAGTTAATGTCTTCTGGTTCAAGGCCATTAACCCTTGCATTATCCATTGCTGTTTTTACTGCATTCTCGTCTATATCTGTAGCAGTAATTGTATTAGCACCAAGTTTCTTTGAAATAATCGCTAATATGCCACTTCCACTACCTAAGTCCAAGATGTTTTGGTCCTGATTTAGATACTTTCTAATTCCATTAATAGCAAGTCTAGTTGTTTCATGAGAACCTGTGCCAAATGCCATATCTGGGTCTATTTCTATGATTATATCATCAGCTGTTACATCAACACCTTCTATAGATTCTAACCAAGTAGGTTTTATAACAATATCATCTGCTACTCTAAAAGCTTTAAAGTACTGTTTCCAGTTGTTTGCCCAGTCCTCATCCTTAGTTATAGTAAGTTCTATTTTACCACTTCCTATATTAATACCAGAATCTCTAAGGTTATTAAGTCCAACTTCAAGTTCTTTTATTGTATTATCAAGATCTTGATCGTTTTCCAGATAAAAAATTACTGTGGCACTTGTATCACTTTCATCTAAGACAGGCAATATATCAATAAACATTGATTTCTTTTCTTTCTCAGTAAGGGGAATGTTATTAATTACCTCAACACCAAAAATATCCATGTCATATAAGATATCACATACTAATTCTTGTGCATAAATTGTAGTTGATATAGCGACTTTATTCCACTGCATAGGCTCTCCTAATCTTAATTCTTGTTGCCAAAGAACTTCTTGAACTTGCTTTCTTTACCATCTTTATCATCTTTATCTTTATCTTGGCTATCATCACCTAGAGTTTCTTCAAACTTACTAAGAGCTTCTTTTTGCTCGTTATTAAGCTTAGTAGGTACTTGAACTACTAAAGTTACATAGTGGTCTCCACGTACTTGTTTATCCCTAACTGAAGGCATTCCTTTGCCTTTTAAACGTATTTTTGTATCAGTTTGGGTACCTGGTTTTACAGTAAATAAAACATCTCCATCAACGGTACTAATTCTCACATCTCCACCAAGAGCTGCCCTAGCAAATGAAATTGGTGATGTTGAATATATATGATATCCTTCCCTATGGAAAACCGGATGCCTGCTTACTTGGATTTCGACTAATAGGTCGCCGCGAGGTCCGCCATTAATTCCCGGTTCACCCTTGTCTCTAATACGAATACTTTGGCCATTATCTATACCTGCAGGTACTGATACTTGAATTTTCTTTCTTTCAGTTACATATCCACCACCGTGACAATCTGTACATTTATCCTTTATAACTGTACCCTTACCCTGACAATGCGAACAGGTTTGAACATTTTGAACCATTCCAAATAAAGATTGTTGTTGGCGCACTACTCTACCCTGGCCATTACATTCAGAACAAGTCTCAGGTGATGTTCCTGGCTTCGCTCCTGAACCATGACAAGTATCACATTCTTCTTTTAAGTTTAAATCAAGTTCTCTTTCCACACCGGTAACAGATTCTTCAAAAGAAATTCTTATGCCTGTACGAAGGTTAGCACCTTTCATAGGCCCTTGATTTGCACCTCTTCTGCCGCCACCGCCGAATAAATCACCAAAGATATCCCCACCAAAAAAGTCACCAAATATATCACCAAAGTCAAAGTCACCAAAATCAAATCCACCGCCTGCACCATTTTCAAATGCAGCATGACCATATTGGTCATACTTATGCCTTTTATCTTGATCACTTAAAACCGCATATGCTTCTGATGCTTCCTTAAACTTTGCTTCTGCTTCTGGATTGTCTGGATTAGCATCTGGATGGTACTTTTTAGCTACCTGTCTATATGCCTTTTTTATATCTGATTCCGAAGCGTCTCTTGCAACACCTAAGACATCATAATAATCACGTTTTTCTGCCATGATGTTATTCTATCCTCCTTGTGCATTCCCTACAGCTAGGGATACACTAACTTTCTATAAATAATATATATTTGTTAATTGCCAATATTTTTACATATATAATTATATATATGTTTTCTTTATAATGTTTTTATGTTTATATATAATTTTTCTTTATATATCTGTATGTTTAAATATACATTTATTTCAATATTTATTTAATTTCTTTAATATTTACAAATAGGCAGTCCAATAGACCGCCTATTTAATGTTACGGAATTACCATAACCAATATAGTACAAAACTTTTTTATAGTCAAGTAAAAATATACCTAGCTATTCTTACTAAAACAAATATATTCATATAAGACTTTATCTATGAGACTTCATCTTATATTTCTTTATAATCTCCATCAACAACATCATCGTCATCATTAGAAGTGAATGGTTGATCACCGTCACCAGTTGGTCCTTGACCTTCAGCTTGTGCTTGTTCATATACTTTTGCAAACAGGTTTTGAGCACTAGTAGATAACTTTTCTGTTGCAGATTTGATATCATTAATTTCGCCATCAGTCATGTTTTCTGGATTAGTCTTTTCTAATAATTCTTTTAGGAATTTAACGTCTGCTTCTACTTCAGTTTTCTCATCATCACTTAGCTTATCTCCAAGATCTTCAATTGCCTTTTCTGTTTGGAAAACTAAACTGTCTGCTTCGTTTCTTGAATCAATTCCTTCTTTACGTTTCTTGTCTTCTGCTTCGAATTCTGCAGCTTCTCTAACAGCTTTATCGATTTCATCATCAGAAAGGTTAGAACCACCACTTATAGTGATATGTTGTTCTTTACCAGTACCTAAGTCTTTTGCTGATACATTTAAAATACCGTTTGCATCGATATCAAATGTAACTTCGATTTGAGGA
>CAZOSE010000209.1:0-3554 GCA_964582385.1 uncultured Lachnospiraceae bacterium | reverse complement strand
CTTCTTCATCTTTCAGGTTATGAAGTGCGTCATACAGGTATTCTTCACCTACTGAGGTTAGACAAGAATTTATCCTCTTAAATATTAAGTCCATATCAAGATCATCCCAAGTTGTCTTATCAATTGTATAAGAATCTCCATAAAAGTATGTCTTATAGTTATGATAAGCTTCGATGCTATCAAAGTCACATCTTCTTTCACCTGGTACTTTACCAAAGGAGTTAATAAGTCTAGCCTTTAGTTTTTTCTTGGAACTTACATTTGATATAATTGTGGATACAATTAGTACAACTGATATTAAGGTAAAAATTTCTAGGTAGTTCATGGGTTTCTCCTCTATAATATGCTATAAACTAGGTGTTTATCTACTTGTTTTTATACTTCACAAGCTCAAAATTTTTATAATTCCCATTGAATTACACTTTGTTTTAGAGCTTATATTAATTATAACATGAAAAAAATCCCTATAACACCATTAAACTAGCATTATAGAGATTCTATATTAAATTAAGATTCATTTCTTACAATTGTTGCTCCACCAACGACAATTTCATCATCGTAGAAAACTACAGCTTGTCCTGGAGTGATTGCACGTTGAGGTTCATCAAATATACATTCTATTAAGTCATCACTAACTTTGTGAATTGTACAAGCTGAGCCTTTGTGACTGTATCGGATTTTGCCTGTTACTCTCATATCTCCTTCAAGATCTTCGATGGACATAAAGTTTAGTTTGTTTGCATGTAGTCTATCACTGTAGACTTGGTCTGAATTACCAATAACAACTTCATTGGTTTCAGGCCTTATAGCAAGTACGAATACAGGATGTCCCATACTTAGGTTTAGACCTCTTCTTTGTCCAATTGTATAATGAATTATTCCTTTGTGTCTTCCAATAACCTCTCCCTCAGGAGTTACGAAATTACCTTCTTCTACTTCCATATCATTGTAATCCGTAATGAATTTAGCGTAGTTATTATCTGGAATGAAACAAATCTCCTGGCTATCAGGCTTATTGTGAACTCGCAAATCAATTTCTTTTGCTATTTCACGTATTTCATCTTTTGTGTAATCTCCAACTGGCATAAGGGTACGAGCTAATTGGTCTTGGGTTAAATTATATAGTGCATAGGTTTGGTCTTTTTCAGCAGTTACTGATGTTTGAAGGGTATACCTGCCATTATCAAGTTGAATCACCTTTGCATAATGCCCTGTTGCTATATAATCTGCTCCTATGCCTAATGATCTAGTTAGTAAGGATTCCCACTTTACATATCTATTACATGCAATACAAGGATTTGGTGTGCTTCCTTGTTGGTATTCTTCTACAAAATAGTCAATTACAGAAGACTTGAACTCTTCTTTGAAATTCATTACATAAAAGGGAATACCTAGCTTGTTGGATACTCTTCTAGCATCATCCACTGCACTAAGGCCACAACATCCAGAATTGGCCGATTGAACTTCTAGATCTTCATCTTGCCATATCTGCATGGTAACACCTATGACTTCGTAACCAGCCTTTAAGAGTAAGTAGGCTGCTACTGAAGAATCTACACCACCGGACATACCTACCACTACTTTTTTCTTACTCAATCTGGTTCCTCCTGGTATTTCTAAAGTTTCTTATTTACATTAATTAGTATTCTATTTCTTCCTCTTCATCTTCATGAACATCAGACTTTGGCTTTTTAAGACCTTCTATCTTCATGTCATGTTTTTCAGCATAGTCCCATAAAGCTGCATGGATTGCCTCTTCTGCTAACAATGAACAGTGCATTTTTGATGGAGGTAAGCCTCCTAAAGCTTCTGCTACAGCCTTGTTTGTTACTTCAAGAGCCTCAGTAATAGTTCTTCCCTTTACTAGGTCTGTTGCCATACTACTTGTTGCAACCGCTGCACCACATCCAAAAGTTTTGAATTTAACGTCTTGGATTAGTCCACTATCATCTATATCAAAGTACATACGCATTATATCTCCACATCTTGCATTTCCTACTGTTCCTACTCCACTTGCATCCTCTAATTCTCCCATGTTACGTGGGTTTGTAAAATGATCCATTACCTGTTCTGTATACATAATATTTCCTCCTATTATTCAAACAATTTGACTGCAGTTTTTATATAAACACTCTTTTGTGATTTTATCTTATCTAGCTGATATATCTACTTGATATATTAATTAGCTGCTTTGATATTATTCTTTTTAATGTAGTCTTCGTATAAAGGAGACATTAAACGTAGCCTTGCTACAATTTCTTTTAGGTTTTCAACAATATAATCAATTTCTTCTTCTGTGTTTTCATCACTTAAGGTAAGTCTTAAAGAACCATGTGCTATTTCATGTGGTAATCCAATTGCAAGGAGTACGTGGGATGGGTCTAAGCTACCTGATGTACATGCCGAACCACTTGATCCTGCAATTCCTTTCATATCTAGCATAATTAGTAAGGATTCACCTTCAATGAACTGAAAACTAAAGTTTGCATTGTTTGGTAAACGTTCAGTTCTATGACCATTAAGTCTAGCGTAAGGTATTTCTTGTAATACTTTAGCGATTAAATATTCTCTAAGTTCCGTTTCTCTATTGGTACGTTCTTCCATAGTTTTAACAGCTATTTCTACTGCTTTAGCATATCCTACGATTCCTGGAACGTTTTCAGTACCTGCTCTACGTCTTCTTTCTTGTGCTCCACCATGAAGGTATGATTTTAACCTTAGGCCTTTTCTTATATATAAGAATCCAATGCCTTTTGGACCATTTAACTTGTGAGCACTTGAACTTAACATATCAATACCTAGTTCATCTACATCAATAGGGATTTGACCAAATGCTTGTACTGCATCTGTATGGAATAAAATTTTGTTTTCTTTTGCTATTTTACCAATTTCTTTTATTGGCTGTATTGTTCCAATTTCGTTATTAGCATACATTATAGAAATCAAAATTGTGGTCGGACGAATTGCCTTTTTTAATTCATCTAATTTAACAAGTCCGTTCTCATTTACATCTATATAAGATACTTCAAATCCATTCTTTTCAAGATATTCACAAGTATGAAGAACAGCATGATGCTCAATCTTAGAAGTAATAATGTGGTTGCCTTTTGACTTGTAAGCTTCTGCTGTGGCTTTTATAGCCCAATTGTCAGCTTCAGAACCACTTCCTGTAAAATAAATATCTTCAATTCTTGTATTAAGAACGTCTGCTATTACTTGCCTAGATTCATCTATAGCTCTTTTACTCTTTGAAGCTAATTCGTAAATACTTGATGGGTTTCCATATACTTCTGTAAAATACGGTAACATTGCTTCTACCACTTCTGGTCTTGTCTTTGTTGTGGCTGCATTGTCCATATATATTATTTTATCCATGTAGTCATCTCCTATATTATTAAAAGTTAAAACTTCTATATTACTAAAATAATTACTTATATTATAATCTTATTATTTACTACAAGATGGGGTTTCTAAAACTTTGTCGTCTTCATCATTGTAGATATTAACCATGATTCTGTCGTTTTCATCAATTAGTTCTGAGAGCATTAAGGTAT
>CAZOSE010000208.1:0-3560 GCA_964582385.1 uncultured Lachnospiraceae bacterium | reverse complement strand
ACCCCTTCTATAGTAGACAATGTCCACTTAGGAGGGGTTAGCTTTTGGTTTGTTCAATATTTTGTGTCTTTAAGTCTAAAGTTGAAACATTTAACGCTTTTTAGCAAAAGATTTGATATAATAAATAGAGAACCTAAACTTATAAAATACAAGATGACAAAGGATTGATAAAAAACATGAAAAACAAATCAGACATATTTAATAATATTGATAGTATAATTTTTGACTTAGATGGTACTCTTTGGGATTCAACCAAGGAGGTACTTATATCTTGGAATAATGTCCTAAAGACTTTTGACGAAGTTGAAGCACCGTTTACACAAAAAGCTATAGAAGGTTATATGGGAATGCCAACAAATAAAATATTTGAAAGTTTCTTTCATTATTTGAAAGCTGACAAAAGAAAAGCAATTCAGGATGCATGTTCTTCTAATGAAATAGAGTATTTAAAAGAACATGGTGGAAGATTATATCCAAACCTTGAAAGTGTCTTATTAGCACTAAGTAATAAGTATAAACTGTTTATTGTGAGTAATTGTCAGCATGAATATATTGATACTTTCTTGGAGTTTTACGGATTTGAAAAGTATTTTATAGATTATGAATATCAAGAGAGAACAAACAAAAGTAAAGGTGAAAACATTAGACTTGTAATAGAACGTAATAATCTTAAGAGTTCTATATATATTGGAGATACAGATGGTGATAGTGAGGCTGCTAGATATGCGGGGATTCCTTTTATTTATGCAAGTTATGGTTTTGGTGATACTAAAGATTATGATTATGTAATTGAAAAAGTAGAGGAATTGATAGAATAATAAAGAAAAAGAAAAAATACAAAGAACAGGCAGAAAGTAGGACACATGATGGATTATCCTTTACTTAAGAATACCTTACAAAACAAAAGTAAATCTAAGACAGATCAGGAAATTATTTATAAATATAGAATGTCTCACAAGGATATCCTTTTGTTTGCAATAACTGACTTGAATATATTTTTACTTCTTATTCCCCTTCTAGTTTTTATGGGAGAGATATTAACAGAATTTAATTTTGTCTTAGATTTAATTCCTGAAGCTGTTTTTATTGGAATTGATCACTTGCTAGCCCAAGCAGTCTGGATAGTTGTTTTAGTCTTATTAATGTCTAGCTTTATTTTGCTTATTACAATATCTATAGTTAAAAGCTTTTTCTATTATTTTGAATTTAGTGTAACATGTACTAGGAAGACCCTTACAATTGAATACGGACTTTTTGAAAGAAAAACTCAGAAGATTCCTTTAAACAAAGTACAAGGTATTAAAGTGTATCAACAGGTCTTAAGGAAATTCATTGGAATGTCTTCAGTTGAAGTAATTATAATTGGTGGCCAAGAAACTAAAGGTGAAAGTGATATTGAAAACAAGCTTTTATTGTTGCCTTTAATTAATTCAAAAAGAATGTATCCTGCCCTAACTAGGATTTTTCCAACTTATATATCAAAAACACCAGAAATAAATCTAGTAGGACGAGGTAAGTTGCTATATTTTTGGCGTTGGATACTGTTATTTTCACTTATAGTAATACCTCTTTCTTTTTATTTTTTAGAATGGCTGGGCCTTGCTTTACTTTTAATAATAGGCATAATATTAATCTTTAGGTGGTTAGACTATCGTTATCAAGGATATGCTTTTACGAATAAAAACCTAATTGTTATTCAAAATTTTATAGGATTTTCTAAAGTACAAACTTTTCTAAACCGGGGTAGAATTCAGGCCTTTGACAAGAAAACATCATTGTTTTTATTTGGTAAAAATATGGGACATTTCGAATTTCATATTATGTCTGGGACAGACGATATGGGTGTTGGGCTAAGATTTGTTGATTGGGACCATATTAATAGAATACAGAGTTTTTTTAATAAACAGTTAAAATAATCATGGGAGGAGGATAAACAATGTACGAACCAGATTTAAGGTATTTGGAATTATTATCAAGAAGTTTTCCTACTATAGATGAGACATTAACTGAAATAATTAACTTAGAAGCAATACTAAATTTACCAAAGGGAACAGAACATTTTGTCAGTGATTTACATGGAGAAATTGAATCATTTGAACATGTTTTAAGAAACGGTTCCGGTAATGTTAAAATTAAGATTCACGATATTTTTAATAATCGTCTAACTAACAGGGAAATGAACACCTTAGCTACTTTAGTTTATTATCCAGAAGAAAAAATGCATATTATTGTTAAGGAGCTAGCTAGTAAAGATGAAATTAATGATTGGTATAGGGTTACTATTTCACGTTTAATTGAACTTACTGCAAGTGCAGGCTCAAAGTATACCCGGTCAAAAGTCCGTAAAGCTTTGCCCAAAGGGTATGCTTATGTAATTGAAGAATTATTATCACGAGACGAGAATTATATTGATAAATCTGATTACTATAATGAAATTATCACTAGTATAGTTAATCTAGATTGTGCTGATGACTTAATAGTTGCCATATGTCATTTGATTCAGCAACTGATTGTAGATCATGTACATGTTCTAGGTGATATATATGATAGGGGTCCTTCTCCAGAGAAAATTGTAGACCGCCTAAAAAATCATCATTCAGCCGATATTCAGTGGGGTAATCATGACATCTTATGGTTTGGGGCAGCTTCAGGTTGTGCAGCTTGTATCGCCAACGTCCTTCGTATTGCAACACGCTATGACAACTTAGAGACAATAGAAGATTCATATGGTATATCTTTAAGGCATTTGATAGCCTTTGTTGAAGCAACGTATGGTAACAGTGATAGTAAACTTTTTTATCCTAAGGTTGATGAGATGACAATTGATACCTTTCCCCATGAACTTCAGCAGTTAGGTTTAGTTCAACAAGCAATTTCAACAATTCAGTTTAAATTAGAAGGTCAAATAATTAAGCGTAACCCTGACTTTCTCATGGAAGACCGCCTGTTACTTGATAAAATTGACTTGGCTAATAATGAAATTGTAATAGATGGAAGAACTTATCCCTTGAATGATACTTCTTTCCCTACAATAGACCCTAAAGATCCATATAGGCTATCTAAGGATGAAGAGGCTGTAATGGAACGTTTAGTATACTCCTTTACACATTCTGAATTATTACAAGATGACGTGGCTTTCCTAATAAATAACGGAGGAATGTACCTTAAGTACAATGGCAATTTGCTTTATCATGGATGTATACCAATGGATGAAGAAGGTGGCTTCCTATCAATTGAAATCGATGGCCAGGAATACAAGGGAAAAACCTTGTTTGACAAATTTGATGAAACAATTAGAAAAGGTTTCTTTAAACGTGGAGAAAAGGAACATTTAACCTATTTGGATCTTATTTGGTATTTGTGGTGTGGAGAAATGTCACCCCTATTTGGTAAAAAAGCCATGAAGACTTTTGAACGCTATTATATAAATGATAAAGAAGTACATCTTGAAGAAAAGAATGCCTACTATCATTTGCGAGAAAAAGAAGAGATTGCAAAAAATATTTTAGAAGAGTTTGGTGTCAACCCTAGGATTGGACATATAATTAATGGACACACTC